>JAJBBD010000160.1 GCA_020532355.1 Candidatus Cloacimonadota bacterium
GGATTCCATAACCATATTGGTTACCTTCGATTATGTTCCCCTGTAGTGAGAAGAACTTTCCATGTCCAGACTCAAACAAAGATAATCCAGTATAGTAGTTGGATATCAAATTGTCTGTGATTTTGAAATTTGGGAATGAATAGATTCTTATTGCTGTAGAGTCAGGTTGGTCGTGGAAATACGAATCAACGATGGACACCATCATATCATCGTTACCAACAACTGTATTCACTGCGTCCAGGGTGGAAGCGGAGAACTCGGTATTCATGACATCAAGACTCTGATTTTTGTGGGCAAGAAGGCTGTTAACAAACATGCTATTCTCGATACTGAGATAGGTTCCTTCCGTTTGCAGCTTTACTCCTAGAGCACTGGAGTCATGGAACGACAGTGAGGAGGCATCCTTTAATTTTACATGGTATGCTGCCCCGCTGTTTTCAGAAACGAAAGAGATATTGTTTCGAGTTTCCAGAGTACTATTCTCTACATATAAAGAGCCGTTTGGTTCAAAGAAAACCGAAACGTTATCCTCAATAATCAGTACTTTGCCGTTGGATAAAGTGATTGGAGATGAAACGGTTATACAGGCATCATCCCATATCGTTAGTGAATCAACCGGGTCGATGCTTATGGTGGTGCCGCTATATTCATAGGCACCGATATCAATCCTGCCGCCAATTATTCTGCTACGATTATTCAAATCCGTACTAGTATGGTACACATTATCATAACCACTATTTACGCAGGGACTGTCTGGCTTTAGATTATAGTTATGCATGTCATTGATCATTAGGGGAGATTCGCCTGCGTCTCCATAACAGTCATCGAAGCTTGCTGATGAACCAGTAAGGCACACTAATGCATTTGGCGTTTGGGAAATGAAGCTGGTGAGCACTGGCATAGATGCCCCATTTATCATGTAAACTTCAAAACCGTTTGGTGAGGAGTTTGACCACTGCAAGTTGTTAGTTGATTCCAGCCTGGAATGATCGAGGAAAACTCCTCCACCTGAGTCTATACCTTCATTGTGTGCTATTGTGTTGTTGCTGAGTTCGACTTCAGCATCTTCAAGGTATACACCACCTCCATGAGCAGCAAAATTGTTGCTGATCTGATTATTTACCACGATTTGCCTACCAGAGTTTTGGATGGCTACTGCCCCTCCCTTCGAGGTGCTTGAGTTATCGGTAAATTTAGAGAGACTGATATTAGTATTTGCTGCGCAGTTATGCATTCGGATGGCACCACCAACCTCACAATTTGTTGAATCTGCGGTTCCATTTGCTGTGAACACATTTCTCAAGAGATTGCTCTCTGTCGCCAAGTTTATAAGTTGGATAGCTCCACCATACTTGGCTTTATTGCCTGTAAAGGTATTGTCAGCTATGTTGCTCATTGATTCGTTGTTAAGTATTGCGCCTCCGGCATAAGCATAGTTTGAATCAAACATGTTCTGGTTGATTTCAGCCTCGGCTCTGTCAACTATACCAATCGCTCCGCCACCATGAGCTACAGCGATGATGCCCGATTTATCGGCTCCAAGGGCTATGCTATCAATGAATTGATTCCCGAAAATGCGATGCATCCCGGCACTTGCATAGATGCTACCTCCTGTCCCTGCTGCAAGGTTAGCGAGAAACTGGTTATCAACAACAGTGTGTTCAGTATCGTATGTACCGGATTTTATCAATGACAACGCTCCCCCAGAAAAGCCATGCATCCCCGAGGACACACTTGCATCCAGAGGATAACCTGCCGTATTCAGACTAAAATGGTTATCTTGCAAATGTAGATTAGTATCCATGGCACAGATCGCTCCACCAGTGCCTTCTCTTACTTTATTCCCTGTAAAACTGGAGTTTGCTACAAATAGAGTGTCGTGTGGGGAAAAATTAGTGACATAAATGGCGCCTCCACTATCAGATGCCTGATTGCCACTGAATGAGCAATAGTCGATCTGTAACGCGAGATAGCCATTGATGTACATCACCCCACCATTAACCGCATCATGATCTATGGGAGTAAGATCAGAATATGCTTTACCGTTTGAAAAGGAACAGTGCAGGAATCTCGAACTTCCAGCTGAAAGACCACCCTCAAAGCTGAACCCATACCAAGAATTGTTTCCCGGAGCTGTACTAAAGGTTATCCTTGAGGTATCTGTCCCTTGAGCATCAATTGAGCCCAATACCTTGATCATGGAGTTGTTCGAGGCAAGAAACGATACACTAGGATCAATATGCAATGTCCCTGTGCTCGTAACCTCAAGATCATTGATGAAGTGGGTAGGAGAATACGTAATCTCCACATAGTCAGGGATGATGTCCCTTGTGAACTCCCAATAAGGTCCCATGTATTCATAAGCTCCGATATCTATTATGGGGGTTCCGTTGTTAACATTGATTCTTGGATTTCCAATAACATCGACCCCCTCCAGTGCTGAATCCCTGGTACCCGTATTTACGCATAAGGATGTTTTACTCAATTGATAGGGTACAGGGCCTGCTGTGTCAAAGCTGGGGTCTTCTGTGATACAGTTTATTGTTGATACGCTCGCAAAAGTTCCACTGACGACATTTAGGGTATCCTCAATGGCACAATTAACCAAGTCAATGCTCTGAGCATTGATGCAATGAATTGGACTTCCCAGTGTAAGTGAATCACTATAGATAATCGTGTTCACTATGGTCACGGCTAAGGAATCGCAAACCAATGCCCAACCTATATCTGTAGCAATATTATCTGCAATGGTATTGTTTTCGAATCTGCCAACAATACTCTTCAGATACATACCTGCACCAAGTGAGGCCGTATTCTTAAGGATAGCATTGCTTGTGATATCGCCTTCCCCTTGTTGATAGACTGCCCCACCAGCATGAGCTCTGGACAATTTGATTTCATTTGCATTCAGAACCTTCACTGTGACAGGTTGCTTTGCTTGGCCTTTACCGGATTTCGCAGAATCGCTCTGAATGTAGATAGAGCCTCCCTTACCTGAAAGCGAATCCGCACGACAATCTACAAATTGGTTACGGGACAATATGTAATCGGAGTCAAACATGGCAATGGCACCGCCAAACTCACTCGCTGAGCAGTTTTCAAAGGTCGAGTTTTGAACCACAACCGAGCCTGCTGCAGAGGAAATGGCACCTCCCTTACTTGAAGCCGTGTTTTGATTGAAAGAAACATTCTCAACAGATAATGAAGCAGTTGCACCAGCCAAAGCAATGGCACCTCCGGATAATCCTCTATTCAAGTTGAAACTTGTTCCATCATGAATAGTTAATTGACCACCAGCATGATAGATAGAACCACCATTGCAGCTATAATTAGCAGTTTCAGGTGAGTCGCCATTATCATTGAACACACCTTGAGAAATAGCTACATTGCTCTGATCTCCAACAATGGCTATTGCTCCGCCATATATGGATTCGTTGCCAATAAAGGTCGATTCCATTAAGCTTGCATTGGCACTATCGAGATATACGGCTCCCCCAATTTCTTGGGCAGCATTGCTGCTGAACGTAGTCTCATACATCGATAATTCTGCTTCGCTGCCAATAACCGAAATAGCACCACCTTCTGCTGCTGAGTTTTCTGCTATCTGAGTTGCATAAACTGAGATATTGGCATCTTCAGCAAACAAAAATCCTCCAGATTGTTGAGCCTGGTTGCTGCTAAAGGTAGAGCCATTTATGGATAGATTTGATCCACTTCCAATAGCTGATATTGCTCCACCCTTGAGGGCAGTACCATTAGTAATACTACACTCAGATAATTGAACCATTCCATTGTTGAGATATATTGCCCCCCCCTTGTGCTGCGAATGACTGCTTTCAATATCTACATTGTTTAGCAGTATACTATGGTAGTCATTGGAGTGAATTGCCCCTCCACCCTCTTCAAACCTTGAATAATCATTTGTATTGATGATGGTCAGACTATCCAGCCTTGACTCACCGGTTAGATTACTCTCGAAAACGAATCCTTTCCAACTTGCCAGAGAATCAACTCCCGCAAAAGACACGCCATACAATTGGTTAAGCGATCGTCTTGCATGCAATTCACCAGACACATTAAAGCCACAGGTTGAATCAGATTGCACTGATACTGCGTCCTTATAGGGACGAATCGTAAGTCTTGCTTGGGGACTTACCTGAACGCTGGATTTAACTTCAATTTGCGGGCAACTCCATAGTGTATCTGCCAGAACAATATTTGAGACTTGGGTTTCCGTTGGAGTATCCGTAACAACTAGGGGAATACCTTGTCCAAATAACGAAATTGCCCTTTCCGGATTGTAGGCATCGTTGCATCTAATACTGATGTGGGTAGAATCCGCACCGATCAAAAAAGGCTTGTACCTTGCATAAACAAAAATAGAATCACCCGGAGCCAACTGGATCTGGTGATTATACCCCGCACCATGCCATGTAAAAACTTTTGGCATCTCAATACTATCTCGTTTGGGAATCTTGCTTCTCTGCTGTTGGAGACTGCTTCTGCTATGAGTCTGATCGGATTGGCTTCTAACACTGGATTTTGCTCTTATGGGAGTTTCTTTAGATTGTCTCAAACCCATAGAGTTCTGCTTATTCTCCAGAGTATCCGTCGCAGTCGCGTACTGGAATGAAGCAAACCCGTTCTCAGAGTGGGACACGTTAAGTGAATCTACCACTAATCCAATATTGCCAGTATTTTTCAAAATCAGGAATTCTCTTCCAAATGAAGGAGTGTTGTTTGCAGGGAAATCAATCATATGTAAAGAATCCGCTGATATGCTCAATTCTGCTGCAGTACCTATTCCGGTTACGTTGATCTGAATCAGACTGCATAGGCTGTCATTTGTAGCCAGAGTAACCAATTTGGTCTCATAATCAAATGCGTGATATAAGGGGCTGAACTTGATGGGAATATCCACAAACGGATTAGTATCGGGCTCTTCTTCGTCATCATCCTCATCAATTTCGATCAGATCTGTTGAACCGATGTATGCAGTTCGAATTATGTAAGGGAAGCTGATATCAGTGGAGTAGCCCTCTGGGAAGTTTGGGTTATCTAAAATCAGATCTTCTGTGCCGATGTTTTCTACGCGATATACCAAAACCTGTTCTTCGAACACTGGAAC
>JAJBBD010000161.1 GCA_020532355.1 Candidatus Cloacimonadota bacterium
CCAAGTAATACCTTTTATCTGCTTCGTTTATTCCTTCTTTATCGCTTTCGATAGAGTGAATATTGTAATCTGCCCCCGGCTCGAAACCGGAACCACGTAGAGCGTTCGTTATTATTTGTTCAAGCTCAAAAGTATTGGGAGCACTTATGATGAGTTTTCTTTCTTTCATACTAAATTTTCCACCAAAGAGACTGCAATTTTGGCTGCCAAAGATGCATCTGTAGCAAAACTATCGGCTCCAATTCGTTTCCATAGATTACCATCATGTAAGAAGGGGTAGCCTCCTACCATTATTTTTACATGCTGTAGTTCTGAATTAGAGCGGATTTTTGAGATTAGTGCCTCAGCTTTATGCAGATTTAACGCAAAGGTTACAGATATTGCCATGAGATCTGCCTTGCGTTCCAAGATTGTTTGAATTATGGCATCATTCGGAGTATTGGCACCAAGAAAACAGGTATCCCAACCCTCCATTTCCATAATGTCCGTAACCATTCTTAAACCTAATTCATGTAATTCACCACTCACGCAAGCAGCTACCATATTATACTTTTTGGGCTCTGCATTAAAGAGTCTGGGATACAAACGTGCCATAGACAACTGGGTAAGCCCTGTACTATAGTGTTCTTGAGCCACGCTAATTTTATTGGCATGCCAAAGGTTACCGATCTCTCGTTGCACAGGTTGTAGGATATCAAGAAATATATTGCGGATACTTATATGAGAATCTGCCAAGCCTTCAATTAGCTGCAAGGCTTCTTGCTTCTTAGCGGTTAAAAGAAGGTCTTTGTATTGCTGTGCTTGTGCATAATATGGATTTTTTACATCTAGGCTACTTGTAGAGGGAATTTCATCTGTCAACATTATATCATGGGCGAGTAAGCATAATAAATCTACTTTTGGGAACTGAGAAGCGGGAATATATTTCGCAACAACTTGGATAATTATCAAAAAGTGTTGGGCAAGCCCTTCTTTGTTCAATCCCAATGAAAGCAACAGAAATTTTAGCCAGCGGATGTATTCTTTCCAGAGCGAATCGGATTCCATAATTAACGCTTCAACAAGAAACTGAAGATTATAAAGGGTATCTTCACGGCATTTTTGTAGTTGATATGAGTTGTACCCGCTGGAAACTGCGAGATTGCTTGCTTCAATAATCTCTTGCATTATCTCGATTCTCTTGGCTGTGATTGCATCTGCAGATTCCTGCAACAGGTTAGCAGTCATTTATTCCCCCTGAATATATTTTTATATTCAAAATCTAAAATGAATACTAACAATGTCAAGATAAATCGCAGGTAAAGCAGTATAACTATTTTGAGTATGACCCCTGAAAAGAGTCACCCAAATCTGCAATACCGTTTGGGCTGCCAAGCTCCGCTTGGCAGAGGCGACGGAGTCGCCAGAAAGAAAAGACCTTCGGCCTTTGTGGCAAACAGAGCTTGCCACCCCAGCTTGCCACCCCAGATTGCCATCCCAAATGCACTTCAACAAGTGTCGCAATTGTACAGGCGGTGGTTTATTCTCAAAGGGCACTACAGCGAGCATCCGTACAAACAACGATTTCCGGAGTTCCCATGAGTTTACGCACTCCAGTTGCCACCCCATCTCCCGCATTGTGCAATACCGTTTGGGCTGCCAAGCTCCGCTTGGCAGAGGCGACGGAGTCGCCAGAGAGAAAAGGCCTGCGGCCTTTGCGGCAAGGAGGAGCTTGCCACCCCATCTCCCGCATTTTAGTAAACTGTACGTATGGAAGGTTATAGATTGGAGTATTGTCACGTCTTCGCTGCTTTTTTAACTCGATAAATTCAGAGCGAACCCCCAAAGTCCATAAATAGTACGAAGTAGGCTCAATTTGCAATAATCAGTGATCCAAACACACACAATAACGTTCAAACCCGAGCAAGCAATTTTCCATTGATAGTCCATCATATCTACCCACCACATAAGGCTTTAGCCCCATTGATCCAAGAGATCGCTATTTGTAAATTTGGGGGGGACTCTTTATAACCTCATCGCCAGAAAATCGCTTTAAGCTATAACAAGATATGATTTAGCTTGCCATCATCTTTAAACTATTGGAGTATCTCAGGATAAACCTTATTTAATACCTGTGTAAAGGATCAGGGGGGCAAAAAGAATCAACTGAATCTGCAAAACCCTTTTAATAGATTTACAACTCACAAAGTTGCTTTTGCGAGCCGATATCGTAGCAGAACTTTCCGAAGCTCAGGTGGTCTTGCACTCCTTGGGCTATTAAGTTGCTGGTTGGTAAAAGCCGGATAAGCTGTCTCGATGGCAAGTACAACTTGCCAATCCAGTTGTTGCCTCAGAACCACTTGATGGATAGAACAATCCCAAAGAACTTGATTCTGAAAATAGAATTACAAAAGAAATCTCCTCCCTTTGCAGAATTTCAGACACATTTTAGGGGGGTATTCGTCTTCTATAATAATAGATATATTTCTACAACAGGAATTTTGGTGGAAAAAAAGCCTTGACATGGGCTAAAGATTTTGATAAGAGTAAAATACAAAACTATAAATGAGGTCTTTCATAAGCAAAAAAGGAGTTATTTATGATGACAATTGACACAATTCGGAACTGGGAAAGCCTTGAAGATAAGATTGGCAAAGATGCCTTGATAGAATTCTTACATAAGCATTTGGATAGATTCAGAGATACAAAATCTGCTATCTCAAAGGCTATTGACTATGCCTTAAGCGATGACGCCGGACGAGGAGGATACATTATTTCTGCTCATGAGGATGGCATACTAGTGGGGGCAGTGGTGATGAACAACACCGGCATGCAAGAATTCATTCCGGAGTATTACCTCATCTACATCGCGGTAGATGCTTCCCAACGAGGCAAGGGAATAGGAGGAAAACTACTCCAAAAAGCATTCGATACTGCCGATGGAGACATTGCCCTACATGTGGAATACGATAATCCCGCGAAAAGATTGTATGAGCGCATGGGATTTACTACAAAGTATGCTGAGATGCGTTGGCAAAGGAGCAAATAATGGCTCGTTTAAAAGTACATATTGATCGTTTGATCGAGAATATTGCAACCATCAATGCCTTTATGCACAAGCATGGAAAGGAATGGTCACTGGTAGTAAAAGTACTTGGTACAGATAAGGCTGTGTTAACAAAACTTTTGGCAGATCCCGTGATTTTGGGAGCTCACTCAATTGCTGTTTCTCAATGGAAATCTCTGCGTATGGTTAAGGATTTGAACCCTGCCTTAAGAACTATGTATATAAAGCCTCCTTCGCCCAAAAA
>JAJBBD010000162.1 GCA_020532355.1 Candidatus Cloacimonadota bacterium
CTCATACCAAATGAGATTGCCTTGGGAGTCAAGCTTGATGATTGCTGGCATAAAAGTCCAACTAACATCATCGAAGAAACTTGCATCCCCAAGTATCATTAAACTTCTGTCAGAGTTCACGTATATAGTTTTGGGAGTAAACATCTCCATAAGACCAAGACCTAATTCATAATCTGTTACTGAAAATGAACTAATGTACCCGCTTTGAGCAAAAACTATGCTGCAGAAGCTAAGTACTAATAAAACGTGTATAATGCGAAATGACGTTTTCATGATAATCTCCTATTTTACCAGAGTTATTTTTTTGGTATTCTGTGGATTGTTTGTTTCACGAATCAGATATACTCCTGTGGGACACCTCCTGCCTTCATTATCCCGCCTATCCCACACTATCTGAGCAATAGGACTGGCTGCGTTATTCATTGGGATACTTCTTACTTTCTGACCCTTGATATTGTATATCTCGATACGGTTGCCTGGTGCTTTGTGGAGTTCACCATATCCCAGCTCGATGGTAACAGAGTTTTGTGCGGGATTTGGATAAGCTATGATAGGAGATGAAGTTATGGTTTGGACTTCGTCCAGGTTTGGCACTTGCCCATTAGGCAATAGCTTCACCACTGCGATATGCGTATAGTTTGTGATCCCAACAAAGTAGATGCAGCCTTGTTGATCTAATTTTAAAATATCTGTATTATGCTCATAAAAAGAATCGGAAGACCACAGGGATATCTGATTGTAATCCACACACCAGATGTTTTGGAGGCTATAGTCATATTTTGCCAATCTGGCATTTTCGAATCCATGACTTCCAAACAAAACAAAATAATCTGGTGTGGATGCCACTGAGCAAATACTATACAAATCGGAGCCAATATTGTAAGATTGCAGGTCTCCCATGGCATCAATAGTGCTTAGAATCGTGCTGTGATTTTGGTCAATGGCTTCTATCGTAAACACCAATAAAGAATCGGAATCACAAAGCATCGACATGCCATAACCCTGGCTGGAACCACTAATGTCGTACCGGTTGATGATAACTCCATCCAGATCCGCATGCAAAATACTCAAATCATCAGAACCAAGATAGCAGGCAATATAGACAGAATTATCGTCTTTTTGTACCATGTTTCTACCAGTGGTTGAATTCCCATAATTCCCCGAATCTGTCGGATAATAATTTGCGGCCAAAGAATCACCAAACGCGCTTAATCTAAAAAAGGCAGCATGATATGCACCTGTTGGCTGTTTTCCTATTCTCCCGCAGGCCAATATTTCCCCATTAGGCAAGCGGATAGCTTTGCTGAAATAGCATCCCCAGCAGACAAACGATTTTTCCTCATTCATAGTAATAGATCCGTTTGTGTCAATAAAGCCCGTATTATATCCGGATGGCATTCCCAGAATAAAATGCACCACATCTGCATCGTCTATCCCAGTACCTATAATTGCGAAATGATCATCGAAGCGGGAATGAGATAAACATTGATCTACACCAGTGCCTACTATATGTTTAACATGGTTGAGAGATTGTCCCGTATGCCACATTAAATTGCCTTGGGGATCAAGTTTTATTATCAATGGTCCGTAACTCCAGAATTGATCCATATCATCAATATAGCTTGCATCACCAAGGATCACGACACTATTATCAGAGCAGAGATAACTTGTCTTTGGAGTAAAATACTGCAAATAGTCTATCGATATTGTACTGATATAACCTGATTGAGCATAGCACAATATCCCGACCAGCAGACTGATGAGCGTAATAATAATCTTTTTCATGATTTCCTCCTAATAGGATTTGCATATTTTTGTTGTAAGTGATTCATTGAAACGGAGCAGGTAAATACCCAGGGGACAATGTTTACCCTGCTTGTCTTTACCATCCCATTCCGTTTCGCCTTTGCTAACCTCAATAGAGCGCACTAACTGACCTTTGATATTATAAATTTCTATACGGTTTTCTCCGGTGACTGTCCCATCATCTTGCGTGATCTTGATATTGAGATGATCCTTCATCGGATTTGGATAGGCAGATATCCGATTTACTGGTGGACTAATCAATTCGTCCTCTATAGGTAATTGACCATTAGGCAAGAGCTTGATTACTACCTGATTCCCTGAATTCCCCCAAGCCCAATAGATACAGCCATCTGAATCCAGATCAAGCAAAGCAGTTGAGGGAGAACCGAATCCATCCCATATATAGGGGGTGGAGTTGCCTCCTTGATGATTCCAAACCCAGTTTACATCACCTGAATAAGACACGTTAATTAGTCCGCCCTCAAAAACCCTCCCGCACAAATACATGCTGTCTGTTTGGAGTTTGACGGAGGACACCCATGTTAAAATGCTATTATCAACTTCGAATAAGAAAGTAAGTTCGCCCGCAAACAAAAGAAAAACTTTTATACTATAGTCAGGATGTGGGCCCGTGGTCCCAGCTAAGATAAACGATTCATTATCTAAACTACGATTGATTGTCAAACTTGAGTCAATACTCCAAAAGATGCCAAGTATATCTACACGGTTTAAAATATCTCCATTTATGTCAATTTCTAATACTGATCCCAAAATGCTGCTTAGGTAGCATGTAACCAGAATATTGCCATTATCCATCAGAGCCAGATCGTAGGCTCCAGCTTCAAGATACTGGCTTCCCTGATCAACAGGCCAGAAAGCTGTAGCAAGCGTATCTCCCGCACTTGAAAAGCGGAAGAAGCAGGCAGATGATACATCGTAATTCTGCGATGCCTTGCCAACTGCTACGATCTCATTATCTGGGGTTCGTAGTGCTTTGTTGAAGCATATTCCCTGATTAGGCAGGTAA
>JAJBBD010000163.1 GCA_020532355.1 Candidatus Cloacimonadota bacterium
CGCTGTGGCAAACAGAGCTTGCCACCCCAAGGGTAGGTGCTGCTTGTAGCCGCATTTGTGGCAACTAGGAGCCTTCAATCTCATCCCCCACACTGGTTCCCCTTGTCGGAACAGAAAATATCCTTAAATCTATTTTACAAAAAGTGTAAGCGATCTTATATTCATTCAAGTGTTACTGTAGGAGTTACCCGGAAATGGGCTGCCAAGCTCCTGCTTGGCAGAGGCAGCGGAGCTGTCTTCGGAAGCGAGCTTTGCTCGCTGTGGCAAACAGAGCTTGCCACCCCAAAGGTAGGTGCTGCTTGTAGCCGCATTTGTGGCAACTAGGAGCCTTCAATCTCATCCCCCACACTGGTTCCCCTTGTCGGAACAGTTGTCCGCCTGTACTGTAAGGGTGCTCGCAGTCAAGCGCCCATGTGAAAAATTATCTGTAGATATATGACGCTCACTTAGTTTGAAAGAGAGCCCAAAATTAGTATTGGCCAGAAGCTTATCAATAGAGCGGCGGGGAGGGAAATAGAATAGGCAATCAAAGCTAACCGTGGCTGCACATAGAAGCACTATTTTCTTGATATCAGCTTATCAAATCTGCTTTTAGCAACATTCTATCCCAATCTATAGCGTAGATTACAAAATTAAACCGTTCAGCTTGAGGACTTGCATCCAAAACAAGTAATACCTGTTTTGCCCAGGGCATAATCTCAACTTTATATTTTCCATTTACTATTGCCTTAAGGAAGCCTTCAAGTGGTTGATGCATCAGATTTGCAGCGATGTATTTAAATAACCAGTAGCGCTCTGATCGACGCGCAGTTTCTCGCAAGAGCAAAATTCGTTTCTCGATATGAGGTATCAGGTTCTTAAGTTCATTTTCAGTTAGGAGAGGGAGTTTGCCTGAAATGAAGTTACATACTTGCATTTGATTTAGCATATCTACAAAGCGGCGGATTGGGCTGGTGCTATGAAGATAGGCAGGAGCATTAATGCCAGGATGGTAATGAGCATGAGTATCAAGATAGGCAGTGCTTACTTGCCAATTTTTCTCTTCATCAAAATATTGATTGATGTTTCGATACAAAACAGGTATCCGGTTATTGAGTGCAAACTGAGCAATAGAGCTATTGTATAAGATCATCATTTCTTCAATCATTTGCCTGGATGGGCTTTGCATATCGATGCGCGTAAAACTAATTTCATTTTGTTCTGTGCTTAGTTTATAGTAAAAACGAGCCGAATCTGCTTTGTTTACAGAATCTTTTTGGTTGCGCAGTTGATCTGCTATTTTGTAGTAAGGAAGCCATTCACTTTGATGTCGATATCGGTCAGCTTCATTGTAGCTACAATTTTTGGTAATTTGAATGCGTTCTAAAGCAAGGTTGCTCTTTAGCATTGTTCCATGGTCGTTAAATGTGCAATACAGACTGAGAACCGGCTTTGCCTCATTTTCTTTCAAAGAAAATAGGTGCTCAGAATAGCGAGGAGGCAACATAGGAACAATTCCTGAAGGAAGGTAAAGCGAGGAAACCCTTTCTTTTGCTTCATTAAATAGTTGCATGCGATAGTTCAAATAGGAAGCTGGATTGCTTACATGAATGCCCAAATGAAAATTTCCATCACAATCGGTTATGCTAAGTGCGTCATCAATATCTTTGCTTTGCTCATCGTCTATGCTTATAACTTCTAATTCTTCATTTATCTGAGAGGTACAAGGGAGAAACTCTTCTGTGTATTCATGGATGAAGGCGATCGGCAGACCGGAAGCCAATAGAGGAGGATCTTCAATGGGAAGAGTGTCGCCGAGGTCTGCTCTTAATGCCATAATAGAGTTTTGTGGAAAAACAGTCTTAATAGTTTTTTCAAGATCTTCTATTCTTTCACCTCTCAAGATGCAGCGAAGGTCTTCAATCAATCTTTGTTTAAGGCTAAGATCGGGGTTCGCATTATTATTTTTAAGCAGAGATTCTACCTGATCCAAATAATCAGCTCTTTGTTGCTGCTCTTGTTTAGTTTTAATATACTCTTCTTGGCCTTCAGGAGAACGCTTAAAGAAGAGCGCATGCTTCTGAGCGTAGATCTGCGGGTTACTTTTAAGCAATAACAACAAAGCAAATATCTGAACATCATCTGTAATAGTATTGGCTTGAGCAAGTTGAGCAAGTGTTTCGCCTTTGGTGCTAATCTTGAGCTCTGGTATTACTTGTCTTTTTGCATTGTCAATAAAGGTTTGTAACGCATTGGTAGAGGATTCAAACAAAGTGGTGCTTTGTAGCAATATGCGCCTGGGGCTAAGCAAAGAAAGTTCACCAGAAGCAAGCAGGATCTGAAATTTATCTCGCTGGAAACCGTTAATAACGCCCATCTGTAGTACCCCGTTATGATAAAAAGCGACAATGTGACCAAGGGTATCGTTATTAAGCGGGATCTTGCCATTCATGATCTATCTGCCTTTTTTTCTCAATCGAGTAATCTCTGGCGCCCCTGGGAAGAATCGAACTTCCGACCAACGGTTTAGGAAACCGCTGCTCTATCCCCTGAGCTACAGGGGCGCACAATTATTGATACAAGATTTTTTAGTAGCCATGTTTCGTCAAGTTTACATTGACAAAAGAGTAACATCATTGATATTGACCACATTATTTTAAACTTAAAAGGAATATCTACAATGAAGATAGCAATAGTTGGTGCCACCGGTGAAGTGGGCAGAATGATGATAAGCTGTTTGGAAGAGCATAACCTTCAGCTTTCTGTATTAGATTTGTATGCTTCGGCAAAATCTGCTGGGGAAACTCTATATTATCTGGATAGACCTTTAGAAGTAATGGAGCTTGCTGAAGAATCTCTGCAAACACATTACGATTATGTATTTTTCTCTGCCGGAGGGGGAGTGGCACGAACATATGCGCCAATAGCTGCCCAGCATAGTAATATGATTATTGATAACTCGTCGGCTTTTCGTAACGAAATCGAAATTCCACTTGTGGTGCCTCAGATAAACGCAAAGAAGATTGAGAATTATCGGGGCATTGTAGCAAATCCGAATTGTTCAACCATCCAAATGGTTTTACCATTGGCGGTTCTGGATAAAGCTTACGGATTAAAAAAGGTTATTGTTTCTACCTATCAGGCTGTTTCCGGTAGCGGTCACAGCGGAATTGATACTTTAGAGAAACAACGCAGGGGATTATCTTCTAAGGGAAGCTATCCGGAACAGATAGATTTGAATGTAATACCACAGATAGGAGTATTTTTAGATAGCGGATATAGCAGCGAAGAAGTAAAAATGCAAAATGAAACCAGGAAGATTTTGGCGAATGACAATATAATGGTTTGCGCTACCGCAGTTAGAGTACCAGTTTTTTATGGACATTCAAACTCTGTGTATGCAGAATTTGAAAGAGTAGTAAATCTATCTGAAACAGCGGATTTACTATCCCAATCTCCAGCAATCCAATATCATGAGAATAGCTATATAACCCCCTTGGCAATAGGAAATTCAAATGATGCTCATGTGTGCCGGCTTCGGCTTGGAACAGATAAGAAATCTTTGGCGTTTTGGAATGTGGGACACAACGTTCGAATTGGAGCTGCTGCCAATGCGGTGAATATCATGTTGGCACATGCCAGATACAAAGGGACTATAAAATAATATGTTTAACCCGATTGAGCTTCGTCATAAATTGCATCGAATACCAGAATTGGCTTTTGAAGAGTATAAAACCAAGGCTTTATTGATGCAGTGTCTAACAGATATCTTAAATGGCGAAAGAGCAAGAGCATTTGAAATATACGAATTCCAGCAATCGACTGGAATTTTGGTATCGTATGCAAACGGACAAACTGAACATGGGTACAAGCTATTTAGGGCAGATATGGATGCGTTGCCTTCTGATGAGGCGACAGAATGTGGGTTCACATCAGAACATCCGGGCTTGATGCACGCCTGTGGACATGACGTCCATATGGCCGTATTGATGGGTCTTATCCATCGAGTGTATGAATATCAACCAAAGAATAACTTGTTGTTCTTATTCCAACCGGCAGAAGAAGGTAAGGGCGGAGCACAAAGCATAATTTCTGAACAAGTCCTACAAAAGTATCCCATTCGAGAAGTGTTTGCACTTCATGTTGCCAGTGAGTTGCCGATAGGAACCATC
>JAJBBD010000164.1 GCA_020532355.1 Candidatus Cloacimonadota bacterium
AATCCCATGAATATGCCATTAGAGGGGGCAATTCGCTTTGGGCAGAAATCACTAGATAGCCGGTAGGTTTAAGAGTGTAGACAAAAGCGAGAGGGGTATCTTCGTTTTTTAAGGTAGTCTTTTTCCCAATTTGCCGGGATATACTATTTGCCTTCAGCAAGTTCTGTGCCAAGCATTCAGCGCGGGTTTCAGAGATCTGAACGGCGTTTAAGGTCAGTGCGAATAGTGCTATCAATATACATATAACCTTTTTCATAAAATCCTCAATATCACTTTATTGATAATCATGCCAATGATGAGCAAGAACTGATGTAGAAGGCATGTTGTCAAGTTCTTCCGCTTGCTATTTGAATGCCGCATTTAAATTTCTATCTTAGTACGTGTTTCTCATGAATGAGCAACGTATTATCTTTTAGTCTGTTAGATGGATAAGCTTCTTGTTGCAGTATCTCCACAGTGTTTTGCATAGCTCGGGTGAAAAGTTTGAATCTGTCATTCCACAATTTTGCGAAAAATGCACTTTGATGGTAAAACATTGGCAGAGAGAAATCGATTGTGTGAATAGGTTAATGAGTAAAATTTGGTGGAGCTAAGGGGATTCGAACCCCTGGCCTAATGATTGCGAACCATTCGCTCTACCAACTGAGCTATAGCCCCACGCCAAAAAGCAAAAACTCGAAAGCTTAGATTCTGTCAATCAAAATTTGGGTGACTCTTTATAAACACTCTGAACGACAAAGAAAAAGCCTCGCCATTTGCGACGAGGCTTGTTTTACATATTTATGCCCTATTTCAAGAGTGATATTTTGCGGGTGCTATCATAAGAAGGTGCTTTCATGCGTATAATATAGGTTCCGGAAGCAGATTGACGACCATTGTCATCACGTCCGTCCCAGATTACTGTATAGGATCTGTTTTCCTTATGTTCTGAGACAAGGCTGCGCGTATGCTGCCCCTTATGGTTGTATATATCGATCATTACTAAGCCTCCTTCGGCAATGTCATAGGCAATGGTCGTAACTGGATTGAAGGGATTGGGATAAACTTTTTTCAGAGCTGTTGTTTTGACAATCTCGGGGCTATCTTCACCTTCCAGAATAACTTGAATACTGAAAGGGCTGGAATAGCTTTCACTGCCATCTATATCCTGAATCAACAGCCAGTAATAATAGATACCGCTATGTGAGATTTCAAAGTCTGTATAGCTGTATGTGGTGAGATTAGAAGTATTTGTAGCCGAGATCATGGGGCTGATGATCTGAGCTTCACTCACAATATCCGTCACACCCCGTAAGATGTAAAAACCCTGGACTCCGGTTTCACTATGAGTAGCCCAAGTTATTCTTACTCTGCCGCCATCGATAGCGGTAGCGTTGAAGCTGGAAAAGACTACAGGAAGGGTTTGTCCTTCAGCACCGGCGATCAGTTCAAGCGTGTATGCTCCTTTGCTGGTTTTGCTACTAACGTTGATGGTGATCGTTTTGTTCCCGGTATCAACTGTTCCGCCGATAGACATTCCTCCGCCATTGATGCGATAACCTGCCTGGCTGGGATCATAGCCCAAACCGGCGTAAGAGAATGTATATGTTCCAGTTAGGAAACTGGAGTTATCAAAATCCAGGCTGTAAGTGAGGCCTTCCGGATCTGAGCCCATACTGATGCTTACTGTCAAAACGTTATTCTCACCCGAAGTGAAGCTCTGAAGGTCAACTGACAGAGATGGACTGGTCAGAGGGCTGAATGCACCGATATTTACTATGGTAGCGTTATCTGTTGAGATTTCCACGCTGCCAGTACCAGCGCTTGTAGCGATTGTAGCCGCATTATAAGCATCAGAATAAGCGCTGTTTTGCTCTTCATTACTGGGGTGAATAGCTTTTATCCGGAAGTAATGGGTAGTATTTGCTTCAAGCCCGCTAAAGACATGGGAGAGCCCGCTTTCATCTATTTCCGCTGAGGATTCAAAGCTCTCAGTTTCAGAGTATTGCAGCTTGTAACTGGCAGCGCCATCGATAGCTGCCCACTCAAGCCTGATAGAGCTGGTAGTAGTCGTTCCGGTGCTGAGAACAGGTATATCCAGAGGTCCTTCTTCCTTTGTAACTGCAATAGTATATGAGCAGTTAGAACCGTTTGTTACACTCAGATCGTATTGCACAGCAGAGCTAAAATCATTGGTTGAATTGCCACTACTTTGGGTAGCTCCATCCACTTTTACGGTTACTCCTGAAGGTACGACAAATGTAGCTATCAGGCTTGTAAGCTCGGCGTCATAAGGAACTTCTACGGATATGGTTTTGGCATTATGATCTATTACCCCGATAGCGCTTTCCGCTGCAAAGGAAAATGCGGTGATAGCCATGGGGGTGATTGTCACGGCGCTGGACTGTGGATCATCTCCGGTAGAATAATTTGCTAATACATAATATTGGTAAGCAGTTCCGTTATTTAGACCATAATCGGTATAGGAATACTCCCCTCTGTAGCTGGTAAGGGGAACAGAATCGACGAAGCTGCCACCTCTGTAGATATCAAAATTTTGCAACCCGCTACCAGTGGCTTTCAACCCAGCGGGAATATCCCAGGTCAGACTTGCTATTTGATTCCCACAGCTCTGAAAGGCGATGCTTGTAATCCCATTGTTGTCGTATTGGATTGTGGGTCCGGTGGCTGTGGACAAGGTGCTGCTTACATTGCTGAAAGCGCCTGCAGCTATCTGGATTTTGAGCGTACTGCTACTATTGATAGAAGCTGATGCTTCGTGGACTTCAGCGTTACCGGCAAAGTCTAAGCTGATTAGGTTGCTATTAATTCGGTCTATTGAGCCAACAGACAAACCTGCTGGTAGATTGCTAACAATGATATCGTTGGGATCAATTCCTGATACAAAATCAGCATTATAAGAATTTATTACTATGACACCATTCAGACTGCCATCATTTGCCGAACTTTCAGTTAGAACTGTAGCGCTATGTAAAGATATGGTAGCCAGATCTTCGATCTGCTCTGAGAAATCGCTAAGAACGGGATTTCCCTCGGCTACTCCGCTTGAGGCACGAGGCTTAACCTCAAATTTGAGAAAGCGGTTTAGATCTGAGGAACTCACATTGTAATTAAGACCCGTTGCCCCAGAAATAGCTAAATATGCTCCATAAGGATCAGAAGAAGTAGAGCGTAACCATCTAAAGGTAGTGTTTGACTGAGGATCATCCTCGGCATCTGAATAAGTATATGTACCATGTAAGGTGTCTCCCACTCTTGCGATTGAGCCGTTTAAGATGGCTACGTCTGTGGCGGTGGGTGGTTGATTAGTGTTAAGCTGCAAATACGATGAAGAGGCTGCAGCTGAGCTGTGTACTATAGTTACGTAATCCCAAGCAGTTCCATATAAGGCGGACACTACTTTTAAGCTTTTTGCGCTGCTGGGTGCAGCTGGTAAAGTGAATGTAAGTGAGTTTGTATTTACCACACCATCATCAGCGTTAAAAGAAGCAAAGCTACTAACATCATAGGTATCGAATCTTATGGGGGCACCAGAACCATCATCTGTTGAGAACCAGAGTATTAGAAGCTTATCAGTATTGCTCTGATAAGAAGCTCCTTGCACGCCCATGACATTTGAGGGTGTGAAAGTGTATGATACCGTAATTTCATCGCCTACACGCACTAATGGGTCTTCAGCACTTATGCTGACAGTGGAAAGAGTAATACTCTGCGCATAAAGCCCTACCAGGCCTATCAGCAACAGAGACAGTATGATTAGTCTCTTAACCATGATTATTTCCTCCTTAAATATCGATTATTCAGCAAATCAAGAACTCTTTGAGGTTCATTAGATGAGATGTTTTTCTTCATATCTCAACCTTTTATGACAGAATATGCATAGATAAAAAACTGTCAACTAATTTTTTTCTTTTATAGGCTCATAACACTCTGCAAATACGAAAACTGGGGATGAAAATCGCTATCGTTGTGGCAGCTTCTCTCTATCCACACATCTCCCTAGATCCCATAAAGTTTTTTAATATTTCCCGTAACAGAGGATGAAACGTAGCTTACCGAAGCTCCTAATGTTTCAGCCGCTTGAGTGCATACTCGCGGCAGCTTTCGGTGTACAGGATGCTGACAAGCAAGATTTATTGTTCTCATAACAGGGACTACCTATCCTTGCTGTATCAACTATAGATTAAGCAAGGTTCCTCCCGTGATACTGCAGTAAATGCGGGATAATAGCGCTCTAAAGCTTAGCTAAGCATTACCGGAAACTATGGTCTATCGAAGAAGTGCATCTCCAAATGAAGCAGAGCATGAAATGGGAAAGCATGCGGCTGGCCAGCTATCGGGAAATATAAAACCTCAATGCTTTCATGGCTCAGGCACTGTAGTTCACATACAATTGCAAAGACTGCACCCACATCCTGGTGCTTGGGTTCCCTAAACTGCTGCAGTACGTCAAAAAGGACTGGACTAAGCCCAAAGACTTTATCTATTATAGGATCAGCGATGTTTTGAACATCTGTATAAGTATGATCGTTCAGTATAAACGAAGGCATAGCCCCGAAGGAAGACGATATCTTTGGCAATTAAAAATAAGGCTGGATAAAAAGAATGGGGGAATGCCAGTGTAAAATTAGTTGACAAAATAGGCTTACTAAAGAACTTGGAAAAATAATAACAAAATCAATATTCATTGCTTTCATGGAGGATAAATGACTGCAACTAAACGCGTTTACCTTTTTGGTAACGGACATGCTGAAGGGAAAGCCGATATGAAGAATCTGTTGGGCGGAAAGGGTGCAAACCTTGCTGAAATGAATCTCATCGGTGTTCCCGTACCCCCCGGATTTACAATTACTACAGACGCCTGTACCGAATACAATCAGGCGGGACCCCACAAACTGCGTGAACTGCTCACCGACGAAGTAAAAGCCGCGGTTAAACACGTAGAGCAGATCATGAACATGCAATTTGGCTCAAATGAAAACCCGCTTCTTGTTTCGGTAAGATCTGGCGCCAGAGCCTCTATGCCGGGTATGATGGATACCATATTGAACCTTGGTATGAACGACAACGCCGTGCAAGGCATCATCAAGAAGACCAATAATGAACGCTTTGCGTGGGATAGCTACCGCCGCTTCGTACAGATGTATGGCGACGTGGTTTTGGGTCTGAAACCCCAAAGCAAAGAAGAGGAAGATCCTTTTGAAGTTATTATCCACCACATGAAAGAAGAGAAGGGCGTGAAAAACGACCTTGAGCTTACCAGTGAGGATCTAAAACAGCTTGTAGCACTTTTCAAAAAAGCCGTGAAAGACAATACAGGTCACGACTTCCCAGATGACCCATGGGAGCAGCTCTGGGGTGCCATCTTTGCCGTTTTTGATAGTTGGAACAATGACCGTGCCATGTATTATCGCCAGCTCAATAGTATTCCTCACGAGTGGGGAACAGCAGTGAATGTGCAGGCGATGGTCTTTGGGAATATGGGCAATTCCAGCGCTACGGGTGTCGCTTTTACTCGTGATGCCGCTACCGGAGAGAATATATTCAATGGTGAATACCTCATCAATGCGCAGGGCGAAGACGTAGTGGCGGGTATTCGCACTCCGCAACAAATAACCAAAGAAGGCTCTATGAGATGGGCAAAACTTGCTGGTATTAGCGAAGAAGAACGCGCTGCCAATTATCCATCTCTTGAGGAAGTAATGCCACAAACATATCAAGAACTCTTTGATATCCAGCATAAACTGGAACACCACGCCCACGATATGCAGGACCTGGAATTCACCATTCAAGATGGTAAATTATGGATGCTACAGACTCGTAATGGCAAGCGTACTGGTTTTGCAATGGTCAAGATCGCGGTAGATATGCTTAACGAAGGTATGATTGATGAAAAGACCGCACTTTTACGCATGGAACCCGAAAAACTGGATGAGCTACTGCATCCCGTGTTCAATAAAGACGCTCTTACCAAAGCCCATGTTATCGCTAAGGGGCTACCTGCCTCTCCCGGCGCTGCCACTGGCCAGATTGTCTTCTTTGCCGATGACGCCGAAGCTTGGGCAAAAGACGGCAAAAAAGTGATCCTCGTTCGCACCGAAACATCTCCTGAAGATCTACGTGGCATGAACGTTGCCAAGGGCATTCTTACTGCTCGCGGCGGCATGACATCCCATGCTGCAGTAGTTGCTCGTGGAATGGGTAAATGCTGCGTTTCCGGTGCCGGAACTCTGATGATTAATTACAAAACTCGTATTATGACAGTAGACGGTAAAAGCTACAAGGAAGGCGAGTGGATTTCTCTGAATGGCTCTACCGGTCAAGTTCTAGAAGGTAAAGTTGATACCCAAGATCCAGAACTTAGCGGAGATTTTGCCAAGATCATGGAGCTTGCCGATAAATACACAAAAATGAAAGTGCGCACCAATGCCGACACTCCCAAAGACGCCACAGTTGCCCGCAATTTTGGCGCTGAAGGCATTGGATTGTGTAGAACCGAACATATGTTCTTTGAAGGTGACCGCATCAAAGCCATGCGTGAAATGATTTTAGCAGATGACGAAGCGGGACGCATAAAGGCTTTGGATAAGCTTCTGCCGATGCAGAGGAGTGATTTTGAAGGAATCTTCTCTGCCATGGACGGTTTTCCAGTAACTGTACGCCTTTTAGACCCACCCCTGCACGAGTTCGTGCCACATGAGGAAAAGGACCAAATTGAGATTGCCAAAGATCTGGGCATAGATCCCCAAAAGGTGAAAGATAGGGTGAACTCTCTGCATGAATTTAATCCTATGCTGGGTCACCGCGGTTGCCGTTTGGGCAATACCTATCCCGAAATTACTGAGATGCAAGCGCGAGCAATAATCGAAGCTGCTATCAACGTTCAGAAGAAGGGCGTGAAGGTGTTTCCGGAGATAATGGTACCCCTCATCGGTACTCTTGCCGAATTCAAACTACAGGAAGAGATTATCCGCTCTACAGCCGAAAAAGTGTTTCAGGAAAAAGGACAGAAGGTGGAATATATGGTGGGAACCATGATTGAGATTCCACGTGCTGCTCTTACAGCCGATAAAATTGCCGAAAGTGCTGAATTCTTTAGCTTTGGCACCAACGACCTCACGCAGATGACCTTTGGCTACAGTCGTGATGACGCTGGAGTATTTCTTCCCGTTTACCTTAGAAAGAACCTACTCAAACACGATCCCTTCCAGGTATTGGATCAGGAAGGTGTAGGTCAATTGGTAGAAATGGGAACCAAACGTGGACGCAGCACCCGCCCGAACCTAAAAGTGGGCATCTGCGGCGAACACGGTGGCGAGCCCTCAAGCGTTGAGTTTTGCCACAGTGTTGGCATGAATTACGTGAGTTGTTCACCTTACCGCGTACCTATTGCAAGATTGGCTGCGGCAATGGCGGCGATCAGATAAACAAATAAGTTAAATATTCATATACCGGGATCTGGTTTCATACTAATCCCGGTTTTTTATACCCAGAATGAGATTATCGGCAGAGAATTTCCTTGACTTTGAAACAATAGCCAAATTATTATGTTACAGAGGAGGTACTTATGAAAGATGAAGTATTTGAATCGCGTGAGATTCCTGTGGAAGAACAGGATAACATCAACGACAGGATCATTGATGAAGATCCGGTTAAGCTAAAGTTCTACGAAAACATACGCAATAAAGCTAAAGGGTGGACCAACGAGAAAACCGGTAAACTGGGTGGCAAACTTGGAGAGTATCTCTTTATGCTGCCAGATTTCTTCATTTTAGTATGCCGCTTAGCGGTGGATAGAAGAGTTACAACCAAGCACAAGCTATTTATTAGTGGGATAATTGCCTATCTTATAATGCCTTTGGATATTATTCCAGATTTCATCCCTGTTATTGGCTATATCGACGATCTCGTTTTGGTGGTTTTGGGTTTAAATCTGATCTTGAACGAAATCGATGAGAAGGTTCTGATAGATAATTGGAGTGGTGAAGGCGATGTGTTGCGACAAATGCAAAAGATCACAGCCGCTGCCGAGAAGTTCTTAGATAAGAACCTGATAAACCGCATCAGGCACTGGCTAAAGAAACTGTAAATGAATATTCCGCTTCTACTATCTTCCCGCAATTTGGATAAAGTGCAGGAATTCAGGGAAATACTGCAATCCTATAATATTACTTTACATAGCTTACTGGATTTTCCCGATATGCAAGAAATCGTTGAAGACGCAGAAACCATTCACGGGAATGCTATCAAAAAGGCTTTAGAAGGTGCGCATCATACCGGAATGCTATGTTTGGCAGATGATACCGGAATCTTTATTGACTACTTGAAGAGCGCTCCAGGGGTCTATTCCGCTCGTTGGGCAGGGGAGAAATGCTCTTATTCGGACAACCGGAGGAAGATACTTTTGCAGATGGATGGAGTACAGCAACGAACTGCCAAATTTGAAACTGCCCTAGCTTTAGCGGATCATACCGGTCTTATTAGCGTTGTGTCTGGAGTTGTGAAGGGATCTATAACAGAGTATGAGCGTGGAACCAAAGGTTTTGGTTACGACAGCATTTTTGAAGTAGAAGGTATGAATCTTACCTATGCCGAAATGAATGATCAAGAAAAAAACCGCATATCGCATAGAGGATTGGCAATTAACGAGATGCTGCCTATCTTAAACCGGATTTTGAAAATCCAAGATTAATTAATTAAAGAGGTAATAATGATAAAGAGCGAAGTTTTTAGACAGTATGATATACGTGGAGTTGTGGATGAGCAATTAAATGACGAAAGCTATTATCTGATTGGCAAAGGTTTTGGCAGCATGCTTCGGCAAAAGGGACTAAGATCCATTGTAATTGGCGGAGATGCCCGACACAGTACTCGCAGTTTCATGGATTCTTTTATTAAGGGTGCATTAGAAACAGGCTGTGATGTAACCGATATCGGCTTGGTTGCCACACCGCTGTTATACTTTGCCATTTGGAAACTCAAGCAGGATGGCGGAGCTATGATTACCGCATCTCACAATCCCTCTCAATACAACGGTTGCAAGCTCAATCTGGGGTTGAGCAGTGTGTATGCAGAATCCTTACAAGAGCTGTTAAAACTAATCCAAACTGAGAAATTTGAACAGGGTGAGGGCAAGCTCATCAATGCAGATATAAGCAACGACTATATACAATATATAGAAGATAACATTCATATTGAGCGTCCCGTAAAAGTAATTGTTGATGGCGGCAATGGCATGGGCGGTCCCTACTTACCAGAAATTCTGCGCCGTAAAGGATGCGAAGTAATAGAGATGTATTGCGAGCCGGATGGAGATTTTCCCAATCACCACCCAGATCCCACTGTGGAAAAGAATATGACCGATCTGTCCAGAGCAGTGGTTGAAGCAGAGTATGAACTCGGAATTGGTCTGGATGGTGATGCAGATCGCATTGGAGTAGTTGATGAGAACGGGAAAATGCTCTTTGGAGACCAAATCCTGAATATACTAGCGCGAGATTACCTTGCCCAAAACAAGGGAAAGACCATTATTGCCGACGTGAAATGCTCTAAGAACCTCTATGATGATATAGAAGCCCGTGGCGGCAAAGCCATAATGTACAAAACCGGGCACGCCAATATAAAGATGTATATGAAGGAGATAGGAGTAGAGTTTGCCGGCGAGATGAGTGGTCATGTATTTTTGAAAGACCGATATCTCGGCTTTGATGATGCCATCTATGTGAGTTGCCGCTTCATTGAAATTGTAGCAAAAACGGCATTGCCTGTAAGCAAGTATCTTGCCGACCAACCAAAGATGTATAACACTCCAGAATTGCATACCAAATGTGAAGATAACCGGAAATTTGAGGTGGTAGCAAAAGTGTGTAACGAATTCAAAGAGGGTGGTTATAAAGTCAATGACATCGATGGTGCTCGCATAACCTTTGATGATGGCTGGGGCTTAATTCGAGCTTCAAATACTACTCCTGTTTTGGTTACTCGCTATGAAGCCACAACCGAAGAACGAATGAATGAAATTCGCACTCTCATCGAGAACGTAATCAAGAAATATCTGTAATAAAATCCTCAATAAGTAGCTTGGGCATAGCCACCTATGGTTATGTCATTAATGCTTGGAAGCTATATTCGAAGCGTATCTTCCCTATCTAGCCCAATGCATAAGGTAAGGATTAGGGATTGTTTATCCCGAGATCATCCCATGTTTATTACAGGAAGTCTGCCTAAACCATGCTTAAGCAAAGCTTAATCCCATGGGGGAAGAGTGGGCAATCTCACATTCTGACCTAGATTACACGAGCGGGAGCATCCTTCCCGGTAATAATAGCAATAGCGTTTTCCGCCGCAAGGGTTCCCATCTTTTGGCGAGTATCTAAGCTGGCAGAGCCAATATGAGGCAATAGCACTACATTAGATAGCAGTGCAAGTTCGGAGGGAATTTCGGGTTCGTGCTCGTACACATCCAATCCGGCGGCGAATATCCATTTTTCTCGAAGGGCATGAATCAGCATTTTTTCATCGATAATTGCACCACGTGCAGTATTGATCAATATGGCGGAAGGTTTCATTTGCTTCAATTCATTTTCAGATATCAGATGCTTCGTTCTATCAGTTAGAGGCAAATGCAAACTCAAGATGTCAGATTCTTTGAGAAGAGTATTGAAATCAACATATTCGGCTTCAAAATCAAGTGCTTTCTCAGATGGTCCGGAATATATAATTCTCATGCCAAAACCAACGGCGCGCTGTGCAACAGCTTTGCCGATGCGCCCCATTCCCAGAATGCCCAAAGTACGATGATGAACATCTTGCCCCAAAAAAAGCAGTGGCTCCCAGCCGGTGAATTTCCCGCATCTGGTAAAGACATCGCTTTCTACAGTGCGCCTGGATGTTGCCATTATTAATGCCCAAGCTAAATCTGCAGTACTTTCGGTAAGTACTCCGGGAGTGTTGCAAACCGCAATCCCGTGGTTTTTTGCCACTTCCAGATCTATGTTATTGTATCCTACAGCGTAATTTGAGATTACTTTCAAGCATTTGGCGGGTTCAATTACGCTGGCATCTATCCTATCATTAAGCAGGCAGAGCAAGGCATGTTTATCTGCTATGTTATCAATTAACTCATTGTGTAGTAATGCTCTTTGGGCAAGGTTGGCATGTACTTCAAAGGTTTTTTGCAATATGTCGACGGCATTTTGGGGAAGCATGCGAGTGAGTAGTAATTTGGGTTTATTTGATGTCGGATTAAGAATTTCTATGGGGTTTCTGTATTCTATATCCTCATCAGGTTTTAGGAAATATTGAAATTCTAAAGTGCGGTTTTCGTGATCCTTGCCCCAAAAATGATAGATTCTGAATTTGGGATTTAGTTTGGGGGCTGTTGTGGAGATATCTTTGAATTGCGTATAAGCTTTATCTACTAAGGTTTGAGAATCGTATAGAAATGTGATAGTGCCTTGAGTGCTAGAGTACTCAGCTTTGCAAAATCCAATAAGCATATCATCATGTGCATAAATATGGCATTCACCTTGATCCAACCAGAGCTTAAGCCCCAGTTTATTAAGATAGAACTTTTTAGTAGCGTGTAACGATTGGGTTTTGAAGAAAACTATTCCAGACATTGTATAAACTCCATTTAAAAAAGTACTAATAATATTATAAGGCAGAGCTGTCGTCTTACACAAAAAAATATCTTTACAGATTACCTTAGATATTTATAGTGTGAATTCGGAGTTAAATCCGGTTAGAATAGAATGTTAAGAAAAGAATATTAAACAGCATACAAGCATAAGGAAACGCGATGAAAAAGCTCTTTTTGATGTTTCTTGCCCTATTATTTGTGGGGCTTCTTATGGCTAAAGTGGATATTAACACTGCTAGCCTGAGCGAACTGAAGCAGCTTCCGATTACGGAGGCACAAGCGCGAGCGATCTATGATTATAGGACTTTTGTGAAGATCTTCGATAATATCTATGATCTTCGGGAGATTCCCTCGATAGATCAACGCACTTTGAACAAATTGAAACCGTTGGTGGTGGTTTCAATATATACCGAAACCGATGAGGTTGCCATTCGCCGTGAGGAGATAAACTATCTTATTGAACGATTAGATAGCAACGAAGGCTCCAGTGAGGGTATGGCGGACGTTTGGGAAGATTATTTGATGACTCCCCAAAATGTTAATCGTATGCATTTCAACGATTTTGTAAGTCTTCCCAATGTATCGGCAGTAGATGCGGTAGCAATTTTGAAAAGAGTTGCTCGTGGCGATACCATTGCCGATACTAGAGATTTACGCGGTACTTTGGGGCTGGCATATTATGGTTATTCAAACTTGCGGAACTATGTTTATTTCAGAGAGCCACCAGTAAAAAATAGGTTGATGTTTGATGCTCAGATTCAATACTATACCCGTTATTACGAAGAGGGTCAATATGACATGTTGCATGAGCCATTTTTGCCTAGTGACTTTAATAACAATTGGCTTAGCATTCCTCGCGAAAAGACAAGATCCTATTGGGGCTACTTCGATTTAGATCAGGTTCAACCGGATATTGTTGCAAAACTGCGGATGCGCTATGGGAATAATTTCAAAATGGGTATAATGAATTATTCGCCTAAGGCTCATGAAGGTTGGCAATATATGAATAGCGAGGACATTCTTAACAGCAGTAAATACTATGCCGGCTATGAAAATACCAAACTACCCTGGATGGATAATACTTCACTCAAATTGTATCTGGGTCACTACCGAGCTACTTATGGCGAGGGTTTGACGATGGAAAATACGGATTTCTACAGCGCCCGCAAGACCGGCTTTGGCTTTAGTAAACGCATTATGGGTATTACTCCGGATCTTTCACGCACTCAACAGAACTCTCTCAGGGGTGCTGCGGTGGAAATTGCCAATCCTAAGTTTGGTGCATCTTTCTTCGTGTCACAGGACGATAAAGATGGTTTGGCATACATCAATGAAGACGGCAGCTATATAATGCGGGATGAATATGGCAATGATGTGTTTACCGATGGCGATGGCAAACAGTACTATATGGATGGAGGCGTAGCCCGCTATACCTATGCAGATAGCACAGCGGTTCGAGCCGATAAACGTAAATTCTTTTCGTTTATAAACCCCAGTTTGCCTTATGATAACGACACCATGATGGAAGCGGAAGCATACATGAATGCCTCACTATATCCAGAGGAGATACCATCCGGAAGCACGTATGCGCCCTACTATTTACAATATATAAATCTGGCGCCCCGGAAGGATTCCATTAGGGAGAATCTGTGGGGTACACATCTGGAAGTGAGTCCCTTTATCGGCACCAGATTGGGCGTAACCACATATACATCCCTTTATGATAATGCCCACTTTGTGGTTCCCGGGTATCGTGACCTTTTGCCTCTGATGATTCGAGATTCCTACTATCACCCCAAACTTCAAAAGACTCTCAATGCCGAAATAAGCAGTCTGTACTCAACCCAAACCGATACCTATAACCGCGATTATCGCCGAGTAATTGGCTTCGATGGCGGCACAGTTTTGGGCAATACTGCCATTCAGGGTGAATACGCCGAATTAAGTAAAGATGGCGAAGACTTCAAATTGGGTGACGATCCTAAGGCATATTTGCTGAGTGCCCATACTCAATTTGAAAACCTCTATTTTATTACTCTCTTCCGTAATTACGATGCTGAATTCGACAATCCATACAGCAATAGCTTCTCCGAGCATGAGCGCTTTGATGACACAATACTGGAGAAAAACATCTATGCTTTATCCAACCCGTTAATCTCGGACCTATATCAGAATAGCAACCAATCTCAACCTGAGAAAGGTCTATACTTTGAAACGAGATACAAATTCAACAATTACTTCACCGTTGGTCGCAGCTATCTTGATATTTGGGAACGATTGACAGATGGACGTCGTAGCGTAAGATTCCAAAGTGAATTGGAGTTTCGCCCATTGTATCAATTGGGCATGAGATTGCGCTACAAGAATCAGGTGAACCGCTATGACGACACTGCAGAACGTGGCGTATCCAAGACCAATGAATATACGATGGCAATTCGCACTTTCCTCTCCAACCGAGACTTCTTGGAGTTAGAATATCGATACAACACGGTGCTGAGTCCGCCTTATACTTCTCTAACCAATCCTGCTGAACCAGGAAATAATACTATGGCCGCCGCTCAGACCTTGATGACAGGAGATTACATTGGCGTAAATTATACTCACAACTTTACTCCCAGCGTTAAACTGCAAGGTTCTTTCGTGTATTGGTATGGTCATGGCATCTCTCACTGGGATTGGGAAGATATGGAGATCGATTTTATGGGCGAACGCGGTGCGAAAGCTTGGATTGCCATCTCCAGTCGCATTTCGAATAATATGTATATGAATATAAAGTTCCGCAACAAAACCTATCAGGATAAGGAAGTTAGACTCCGCCAATATAATGAATCCGCAGATATGGTTGATGCCGGTTATCTAACCTATGCCGAAAGAGTGGAACACAGTGAAAACACAATCCGTTTTTCCCTTGATTATCGCTTCTAACGTGGAGGAAACATGTTATCAAATAAATCTCTGATTATATTTGGCCTGCTGATGCTGGTCTCTATGCTTAGCGCTTTTAGCGTAAGTGACAATTATTATGGACATCCACCTTATGGGCAAGCCTCATTAGGCTATCGCTACGGTGTTTTGGACGCTCGCAGTTTTGCCATGGGTGGAGCTGGGGTATTTAACAATATGCGCCCTGGCAGTATTGCCAACAATCCTGCTAATATTACAAATCAAGGCAAATTTGCCGGGTTTACGATAAATGGAATGATCAACCGTGCGGAAGATACCCGCATGCTTCCCTTGTATAATTCTTTCGACAATTACGTGGATGATTCTGTGTATGCCTCAAACATAAATGCTTATACCGATTTCTCTGGAGCGGCCTTTGCAAGCGCAGGTTTTGGCGGGTTAAGGTTTGGTGTGGGAGCGTATCATACTCCGTATATTAGTTTTTCTGGAAAATATACCGAAGAAATACGCAACAACCGCAATACAGATGATGATGGTTATCCCGAAAAGATTGCCCAAAACGATATCGACAATCAAGGGGCACTAATAAAAACAGGTATGGCACTCAGCGCGGCATATAAGTTTGCCGATTTCTGGGATGTGAATCTTGGTTTTGATTATGGATTGCTTACAGCCGATGTAGAGCAAGAAACCACCATCAGATGGAGCGATTGGGCACAGGAAACAGTGGGAGAAGATGTAGTTTTACCAGAATATACCAGGACTAGGGATTGGGAGTTGGAAGGTGAGCAAATGAAAATTGGAGCAGCCTTTAGGCTTGGTCCGCGATTTGGAGTAGGCTTAACTTATAGCCCCAAAACCACGTTAGATGTTACTGGAAAGGATTTCACTTTCAGAGAAGCATACAGAAATACCCCCATGGATAGCACTAATGTCGATATGGATGGAGATTATGATCTGCCCGCTGAATTCAAATTTGGTTTTAGCTATTTCCCCCGCAATATCATGCGCACAGAATTCAGCATAGATTTGGAAATGCTGCAATACTCTGATGTGGATTCTTTATATGATGATATCTTCAATTTTTACGCAGGCGTAGAACATCATATTACAAATCGTGTTCCTTTAAGATTAGGTTTCCAAGCCGTGAGCAATTACTTCCAAACCATCGAAGAGGCTGTTAATGAAGCTGGAAATACAGTAACATTTGTTTCTCCCAAGAAAGTAATCAATCCCATGATTACGGCTGGCTCTTCTGTGCAGTTGTACAAAAATGTAGTATTGGATCTTGGGTTTGGCTATGGCTGGCGTGAATATCAGGCATTGGATTTGTTTGGTGACAAATACTATGATGATACTCAATATACAGGAGCCGCCAATGAATTGCTTTGGCCTAATACATATATAGACTTACAAAACCGTGGCTGGGAAAACCCCGACAAAGTAAAGGAAAACATTGTTAGCTTAAATGCCGGCATTTCTTTTAGCTGGTAAGATCCCCTTAAGGTACTAATATGAAAAAGTATATAATTCTTTCAGTGCTGCTATTGGCGCTTAGTTTTGCCATAGCAGAGGACTTGCGTTTGGACATCATGTGGTCAAACGACGTTCATGGCGGCATAGACCGCTCTCAAGCAACTTTTATGAACCCGGAGTTTCCCCCCCAATTGGGTGGCGGAGCCTCGGCGGCAAGCCTTATCAAGCATATTCGTTCGTGGAATAGCCCTACCCGTCAATCTCTGCTATTGGATGCAGGCGATTTCTTTCAGGGCAGACCGGTGGGTACGGTTACAAACGGAGTTGCCGTTATTGAATACATGAATATGGTTGGTTACGATGCCATGACCATTGGTAACCACGAGTTTGATATCCTCCAAGATGAGCTTGAGCCCACTTTGGAATTGGCAAACTTCCCGATCCTTACTTGTAATGTGATCGATACCACAACCGGAAAGATTCCCTGGTATGCGTTTCCCTATACCATCGTAAATCGCATGGGTGTGCGAATTGGCATACTTGGCTTTACTACAACAGATACTAAACAGATGAGCTTTCCTGAAAACATCCGTAAAATAGACTTCTTAAATGAAAAAGAGTCTGTTTCCAAATATGTTAAGATTTTACGCGAAGAAGAAAAGGTAGATATCGTAATTGTGCTTGGTCATGCCGGGCTTCCCTACGAGAACGTGGAGACCTACTTAAGCCGCTATGATGAAAAAGGCAATCCGCGCTATGCCGAAAGACGTGGTCATTGGGGCTATGATGCTCAAGAAATTGCCCGCGAGGTTGATGGCATAGATTTATTCATTGGAGGGCACATCCATAAAGGCTGGCCTGAGCCTTGGATAGACCCCGTTACCCACACTATGGTGATAACAGGTTATGCCTATGGCTCAAATCTGGGATTGCTCACCATTACCATCGACCCTGAAACCAAGACTCTTACGGGCTACGAGCTTCCTGCTATCCGTGAAGGTGCAATGATAACTCTTTTTGAAGACCAGTTTATTCCCGATCCGGAAGCCAGCGAACTGATAGAAGGCTACGTTGCTATTGCCGAAGAAGGTATGGATGAAGTAGTTGGTTATGCAAAAAGCTATCTTTCCCGAACTAATGTGGATGCTCAATCTCCAATGGGTAATACTATTGTGGAAGCCATGAAATATATGGTTGATGCCGATTTCTCGTTTCTAAATCTGGGTGGAGTACGAGCCGAAATCAAGAGCGGACCGGTTACTTATCGCAATATCTTTGAAGTGATGCCCTTCGACAACATGTTGATTAGTTTCAAATGCGATGGCAGAACTCTTCGGCGTATTATCGAAACCCGGGTGGAAGGTAGCCGTGCCGGTTTGATAGTTGCTGGAGTGAATGTTGTATATTCCCGTAAGCGTCCCAATTTTGACCGGGTTACTAAGCTTCTAATTGGAGGAGAGCCTTGGGATCCCGATAAGATCTATACGGTGGCAACTACAGACTTCCTAATGCAAGGTAATGCTGGATTGACGATGTTGATGAGCGTTCCAAATGAAGATATTACCAACCACAATATCAATCTGCGCGATGCGATCGTGAAATATTTCCAGGATAACTCCCCTGTGGATGTTAAAATAGACAATCGCTGGAAACGGGATGACGAATCGGATCAAGCCCCATATTTACAACAATGAATATCTGCATCTTATATCACAGCCAAACCGGGATAACTGAAACTTTTGCCAAGGTTATCGAAGAGAGTTTACGTCCAGCCGGGCACATGGTGGAAACAATAAAACTCTGCACCAAGAATCCGGTTAAACAATCCTCCATTAGAGACAAACAGGTTATCGAGATCACCAATCTGCCCAAGTCACAGAGCTATGATATAATGCTATTTGGGGGTCCCGTATGGGCGTTTGGTCCATCTCCAGTGATTGTGGCAGCCATACAGACCTATGCCCATTTACGAGATATGAAATGTATCCCTTTTGTAACTATGGGCTTTCCTTTCCAGTGCTTAGGCGGGAATGCGGCAATTCGCTATATGTCCAGAGAATTGCGCACCAAAGGTGCCCAAGTTTTGCCCGGCTTTATCTGCACCAGAGCACACAAAGATATTCAAGCCTCAATGCGAAAATTGTCTGAAGAGATTCTTCAGGCTATTAAATAAAAAATATCCTATTTCATTAAAAGCCCTGCTATCTATGCAGGGTTTTTTTGCGGTGGAATTACTCTTTCATATTCGTTCTTGATCCAAAGACATAGTTCTTCCTTTATGCCAGCCCATTAGCTTAGGCTATAATTATCATAGCTTTAAGCCGAGATCATCCTGTCTGGTAAAGAGAATCTCTGCCTGAACCATATCTAATCTCAGCATTATCCGATGAGAATGGGTTGTGAATGTCATGCAATAAAACACTTGACTGGATGGATATATTTCTAATTATGCCCAAAATTGATCGTTAAGTTCATAGGAGGATTTATGAAAAAAAGTCTGCTAGCCATAGTATTGTTTGGACTGATCTTTAGCTTAGGAGCCAATTCTTACGTTATAAATCGTTTTACAGATGAAAATGGTAAAGAGATTGAAGCTGTTGTTGTACCAGGCATTCCCGAAGCCTTGCGAAAGCCAGGTCCAATAGCATTGCCATCAAGGAATGCTGTTATCTTGAGCGATGTACCCAAATTAGATTGGTGTTATGGTTGCAGTGCAACTTCTGCTGCGATGATTGCAGGTTTTTACGACCGGAATGGATATCCCAATATGTATAGTGGACCCACAAACGGCGGCGTTTTCCCGCCCACAAATTCGAGTTGGGGTTATGAGGAATGCCCGTTAAGCGCTACTCATCAAGGATATGACGGTCTGGGTACATGGGGACATGTGAATAGATTTTGGACTGACTATGGCAATAGTGGGGATGATCCTTATGGCAGCAGCAATCCTACCTCTACCTACGCAAATTGTACTACGGATTTTATGGGCACTAACCAAGATTATTGGAACAATGTGGATGGGGCAACTACCTTTTTTCATTATCCCGATGGAAGCCCATTACATAACTACTCGGGAGATGAAAGTGCCAGCCGCAGATTGAGGGATGGAATACGAGGATTTAGATTATTTATGGAATCTAGGGGGTATCAAGTTACTACGAACTACAATCAGGCAATTTATGGCTATGAAGGCAATACACAGGGCTATACTCTGGCGCAGTATCGTCAAAGCATAGATAATGGAATTCCGATTATGATCCATATCGAAGGGCATACAATGGTTGGCGTCGGCTATGAAAGCACAAATTCTACCATCTATATCCACGATACTTGGGATCACAACTTGCATTACATGACATGGGGTGGATCATATAGTGGAGGAGTACATTATGCCGTTAGCGTAATAGAGCTTGTGCCAAGCGCCCAGTATAGTACTATTACTTGGAATCCCGGTTTATTTTCTCAGGTTTTAGATCCCGAAGCTACTTCAGCTCAGAATCTTATTTTGGGTAATAGCGGAGAAGCAACTTTGGAATATGTGTGTTCTGTTCCAGATAATAATGTACTTAGCGAAGGCTTTGAAGGCAGTTCGATCCCAGCGGGTTGGACTCAACAATTAGTATCCGGAACAACGGTTAATTGGAGTTTGAATAATGGTGGCATCTCGGGGAATCCAGCTAGTGCTTATGAAGGCCAAAATAATGCTATATTGTACAAGGCACAAACAACGCCAAGCGTAGCCAAGCTTATTAGCCCACGCTTAAACTTAAGCGGTCATGAGACTGCCATCTTAAGTTTTATGCACGCCCAATCCTCTTGGTTCGGTGATCAGGACGAACTAAGAGTATATTATAGAACCAGCTCATCCAGCAGTTGGTACCTCTTGGCTACATATAACAGTGAAGTGACCCAATGGACTCAAAGGACATTAACTTTGCCCAACCTAAGTTCGGATTACTATATCGCTTTTGAAGGTAAAGCTCAATATGGACATGGTGTATGCTTAGATGAGATCTCAGTATCCGGAGATGGCGATATGGCACCATTTCTTAGCATAAATAATGATAGCAGTGTAAGTGGAAGCATCAATCCCGGTGCTGCTGCTCATGTGCTAACTATCGGATTCGATAGCAGTGGCTTAGCTCCCGGCATCTATCAGAGTATGGTGAATATAATTAGCAATAGCGAAACAAATTCTGTGCTTACACTTCCGGTAAGCTTAACCGTGAACGCTTTGCCCGGAATGCCTCAGAATATTAGTGTGGAATTTGTATCTTCTCTAAATCGCAATAAAATAAGCTGGAATAGCGTTGGCGGGAATATTAGTGGTTATAGAATATATTTCTGTCCAAACCCGGATTTTGAGACGAACGTAAGCTTATTGGGCTCTACTATTGCCAGCAGATTATATTTCTACGATACTGCGGCAAGTAGCCGTACCAAAGGCTTCTATCGAGTGGTAGCCTATAGATAAATATCTGTGTATAAACCCGTTTTTTATGCGGTGTAGCAGTTGTTTGCCCTTAGAAATAGTAATATTTATACTCCAGTGGTAGATGCAATAATAGAATGTGTTAACTGCTGCAATGTTCGTAAACTCGTTGTTAAAACCCTTTGGCGAAGAATACATCCATAACCAGCAGTTTTAGCCCGGAAAATGAATCCAGATCTCCAAATACATCTTCCAAGCCTTTGGTGATTGCATTTATATGGTCTTTTACGATCTTTGCCAAGATAATCTTTGTGCTGGGGTTTTTATCTCCGGTAAAATTGAAGAAACCCATGAATAGCGGCACTTTCGAGATCAGGTTTTCCATCTGAGCACCCTCTAAAATAATGGATTGTTGGATGCCATATTCGATAAATACTTCAGTAATATCTTGCAGAATGCTTTCGTCTTGAATGATAAGCAGCAGCAGTTTGTCCTTGCCCTTATATGCTATTTTTCCAGAGCCATTATCAGCATGAGTTAAAAACTCTTCATACAGGTTAATACGTGTAGTTGCCTGCATTAAAGAAGAAGTAACTCCTGGTTGCTTAAGAATGTGGGAACAAGCAGCTAAATACTGTAAATGCTCGTTACGGCTATTCGTGGGTCCTATAATCGAGACAAAGATATGAGTCTTTTTATGGTCTATCGAATCAAAATAAACACCCTTTTTACAAATAGCCAAACTGATATAGAACTTTTTTAGCCCCTCTATTTGGCAGTGAGGGATTGCAATTCCATTTACAAAACCTGTGCTACCCATAGCTTCCCTAGCTTTTAAAGCTGCATAGATAGTGCTTTCATCAATCTCAACAAAACTGTCGCTGCGTTTATATAGAGCGGCTATCTGTTGCAGAGCTTCATCTTTATCTTTTGCTCTTAGATCTATGCTACAGGTCTCCATTCTGATGGTTTCTGCCAAGTTCATGATTGTCTCCCATTAAGGTTTTTAAGTATAGCCAGTTTGGCAAGAGGTGGTCCCACTATTTCATTAACGAAAACTGACATCAGTACGATATTAATCATCTTTGCAATATCTGCTTTGATGTACTCGGGCGCACTTTGCACTACTGGGGACGCTTGTACAAAAAGTACCAGCCCAATAGCCACCCCAGCCTGTGGGAAAAGACTAAGACCTAGATAGTTGCGCACTTTCTTATCCAATCCTAAAGAAAGAGAACCTAAGTATACTCCACCGTATTTACCCAACATGCGCATTAGGATATAGATGATCCCGGCTAAAAAGATAGAGAAATCGGCAAATACATTTATTCTAAGTTCTGCGCCCGCAATGGCAAAGAAGATGGCGTATAACACAGATGTAAGAGGCTCAAATGAAAAGAGGATGCGTACATGCTTGCTGGATAGATTCACTAAAAGCATACCCAAAGTCATGTTCGCAATAAGCGGTGACAGATGCAAACTTATAGAAATGGATGTACTCAAAAAGATAAAACCCAATGCCAGAATCTTGATCTCGTTCAGATTACGCTTCTTGATTGTGGAATAATGGATGGCAAAGCCCGATATAGCACCGATTACTATAGAATACAAAATCTCACTAATGGCACGCCACAATGCGCTGGAAAGCACCAATTCCGCTTGTCCCATCAGAGACGCAGAGAAAGCAAAAGCCACCGAAAATAGGATAACCGTGCCGGCATCATCTAGCGCTACAATACCATATAGATAGTCTACAAACTTCCCTTTTGCCTTCAATTTCTCTACTATCACTACAGTTGCCGCCGGGGCAGTAGCCGCCGAGATTGCACCCAATACAAAACTGATGTGTTTTGGTAATCCAACAAAAAGGAGTGCAAAAGATACCAGTAGAAATGTAAGCATCATCTGTGCAATAGTAAGAATCAGGATATTCTTACCATATAGTTTAAGCTTATGAAATGAGAATTCACCCCCAATAATAACAGCTATGAAAGATAGAGTAAGCTCGGAGATTACATACAGCATCTCCATGTTTGCGGGTCGTATCAACCTCAGACCACTAGTGCCAATAGCTACTCCAGCCAAGATGTAACCCGTGATAGCGGGGAGTTTGATGCGCTCAGCTATCTGACCAAAGAAATACCCGACCAAGAGCATCAATGCGGCACTAAATATCACGTGATGCGCAAAATAATGTTCGATTAACTGTAATAGATTCAAGGGAATACCACTCTTTGGGAATATCTGAGCAGATATGTATTGTTACATGTGTCGGTCACTGCCGACCCGCTTCTGAAATCTATATATTGTACACATTTTTTCGGCTTTAAGTACCTGTTGAAAAACATTATAGCTCCCTTAAACAATCTATTGTGCAGAATTCTTTTGCCACTGAAGTTGTCAAGGATTATGCCAAATACCTAATTCTGATGCTTAATCATCAGTAGAATAACTCCACCAAAATACTAAGAGTGGAGATATCTTGACAAGCTCTCTGTGAGTATAAATAGCTAGGAGCTGTGAATATGTAAATTCACAGCTCAATGAAAGGAATGAGATTATTCTAAGACTAAGTCCTGCTATTCTGTTTTTTGTGGTTTTACAATTTTGCCCAAGAAAAGGATTTCGTTCGTAGGACGGTGTAAAATCATGCAAAAGAAGGGTTGATCTGCCCTAAATACGTGCAAATCTGGTTGTGGCGATTCAAGCGAAGTCTTGGCAAATCCAATCTGAGTAGCGGCAGCAGCTTCAGTTCCAGTTTCGGTTACCTCTAGAAATGTTTTGTGTACAATATCGGAGATAAATAAACGCTGCCCACTATTCTGGTTAAGAATTCCGGAGAAATCTGCACTAACTGCGTTAAAAGCATCATTTATGCCCAATTTATGGAAGTTTCCAACGAGTTTATCGTAGGTATCTTCAATGCGGAATCGGGGTATAAAAACCATAACTCGTTCTGGTCTTCCCAGTTGTTCAATCCAGCTTTGTGCAAGTTCATAATCCAGCTCGGCACTTATCTTTTCCATATCGTTGGGTATAACAAAGATCATAGATATTTCACGTTCCACATAGGGAAGCTCCACAATCTTACAATCGTTGGTTTGTGCATAAGGGAAGCTGCCTTGTTGTTTCATCATGGGAAGTATTATGTGATGATCGGGATCTTTTTGGGAACTTGTATAAAATCTCTCCTGAATTGTGTTTTCAGCAGGGAACTGTTGTAACCAATCGCTTTTGAAGTAGATGCTGTTTACCAAGATCAAGCCGTCGTTGCTATCTGCTATTTGGCGCTCGGAGACAATATTCTTTATACGATTATTGGTTTGCTTTTCCACCCATAGATTGATAAAATCGGCAGTTTTTTGGGCTTGGCTAAAATCCAAGCTAAAGAGTTCGCTATAAAAGGACTTGTGTAATACTTCAGAGTATTCTGGAACCAGTAGATCCTTGTTTCCCTCGGCATTAAATAGGGCATTGGCGATATTGAATTCGGCATTTTTACGGCTTTTTATTTCTTCTAAAACTTGAAGCGATTGATGGAATTTTGTGTGTTCTTCTTTGGGCGATTCGGTGTAGCCCATTACTTTGGCGATTTCTGTGGCAGTGTTGCCTCTAGCGCCTGTGTATGCCATTCCCATGGCGAGATTTATGCTTGTGGGCGAGATAAACAAGTTTTGTCCCTCAACATTAAGGTTTTTCCACAAATTGAAAGGGAAATCCAGATGCTTTGCCATATTTACACTAATTTCTTCACTGCTTGGCTGGGCTTCGGGGGCTTGTTCTGCCTTATTTTTACTGCATGCAAACATACTTAGCAGCACAACAAGAATTAGCATTAGCTTATGATGTCGAATCATCATTCCTCCATTAATTTCTGTTATATACTTCATAAACTTGGATTAACTCCAATATTTTCTATCTAAAGTGCGGTATTGTATTGCCTCAGAGATATGGTCGCTATTGATATTCTGTGTTCCTTCCAGATCGGCAATAGTGCGAGCCACCTTAAGAATACGGTCAAACACTCTGGCCGAATAGCCCAATTTATCGATGGCATTTTGCATAAGTGCATCACAATCTCTATCTAAGATGCAGAATTTGCGCAGCATCTTACTATTCATCTGACTGTTATTGTAGATGCCCATATCTTCAAAACGCCGATGTTGTATCTCGCGTGCTTTATTCACCCGATGTCGAATAGTAGCGGAGGTATCGCCTGTGGGTAAAGCGCTAAGATCCTTGTAAGCAACAGTAGGTACTTCCACATGAATATCTATTCTGTCCAAAAGAGGACCGGATATCCGGTTGCGATAACGCGCAATGGCTGTGCTATCGCAAGTGCATTCATGATTGGGAATATTTGCGCCAAAATAACCACAAGGGCAGGGGTTCATGCTTGCTATCAACATAAATTCTGCCGGGAACGTAAGGCTCGTGGCTGCGCGGGAAATGGTTACAATACCATCCTCTAATGGTTGTCTGAGAACTTCTAGTACAGAGCGTTTAAATTCGGGTAGTTCATCTAAAAATAGCACTCCTCGATGAGATAAGCTTACTTCCCCCGGTTTGGGGAATGCTCCGCCTCCAATCAGCGCTATATCACTGATGGTATGGTGAGGTGCCCGAAAGGCTCTAGTGGTGAGGATGCCGTTCTTGAAATCCTTCGAGAATCCTGCTACCGAGTGGATCTTTGTAGCTTCTAAGGCTTCGTCCAGTGTCAGCTCCGGCAGAATGGTGGGAACTCGTCTGGCGAGCATGGTTTTGCCACTGCCGGGAGGACCGATCATTAGCAGATTGTGTCCGCCCGCGGCGGCTACTTCCAGGGCGCGCTTAACTTGATATTGCCCTTTCACATCGTGCATATCCAAGGGGAATTCGTTAAGTACCTGGAAGATTTTCTCACGGTCTACTTTTGCTGCTGGAATGCTGGCTTTATTGCGCAGGTATTGCACAGTCTCGGAAAGTGAGGTGACGGGGATCACGCTGATATCTTCAATGATAGCGGCTTCTTCGGCATTTTCGCGAGGTACGATGAGGATGTCCACTCCGTCCCGTTTGGCGGCAATGGCGATCGGCAACACACCATCCACAGGACGCACATTGCCATCCAGAGATAGCTCGCCGATAACAGCAACCTTATTCAAACCAGGATCGGGAATACCATTGTTGTTCATCACCACAGCTAGGGCGATGGGCAGATCCAGCGCAGAAGAATCCTTACGGATATCAGCCGGCGCCAGATTGATGGTATAGCGACTACTCTGGTATGAGATGCCGCTATTGCGCAGAGCGGCAAACACGCGGTCTTTGCTCTCTTTCACTGCATTGGTAGGCATTCCTACGATGTTTACCATGTGTTGCATACTGCCTACTCTATCACATTCTACCGATACTTGCAATGCGTCAATTCCCAAGGTGGTGTATGTGAGTGCGAATCCTACCATTTGCTATTCCTTTTCGAGATCATTATTGTATTATCTCATCAGATTTGATGGGGAGTGCAGCGTCAAGCTTTTTCTTGGATACACCACTCATGGACACGATTGGCCAGGATGCTAACGATATGTTTTCAATAATGTTTTATCTATCCGATAATTGGCACTAGTTTATGTTCCATATCCCTAAAGAAGTACTATCGTAGTTTTACGTCGCTATCATCCTGCACTTGCAGGATGATCTCAAGGTGAACCTTAGCTAAGATCGGCTTAATGCGACGGGGAAGAGCTATGCATTTCGGGATTGTTTACATGATTCATTCATATTGATCGATAAGGGAAAAACGGCTTTATCTACTATTTGGCAAAGACTGATATACCTTTTTTGCGGCATTTATCAAGAAGCCATCATCAGAAAAGCTTGCAATCAATTGAAGCGAGAGAGGAAGATTTTTACTATTTTGTCCATAGGGGAGAGAAATAGTGGGTAACCCGGCATGAGTAAAGGGCAGGCTCATCAAAGGCGAACCGGTGGATTCTAAGCCTAAAGGCGCACAAGATGTAGCGCCGGGAGTGAGGATGAGATTAGCCTTATTCTCGATTAGGGCAGCATGAATCCTATCTCGCAGAAGCTTAGGCAAGGTTTGTAGATGCTTAAGTTCATGATCTTTAATTGTAGATCCATACTCATACAAATCGCGGGAGGCTAAAGAGTAAAGGTCTTGGTATTTGGCATAAAACTTGTGGTGATTGCGGGCAAACTCGGCGGCAATAAGCCGATTGTGCAAATAATTAAGCTGTTCTATATTTTCAAATAATTCAAACTCTACTATTTCATAACTGCCTTTATCTAAGTGATTTAGAATTGAAGAAAAGTAATCCTGATATTCTTGATCTGCCTGTTTTAGGTAAGTTCCTTGCGGTACCAAAATGCGGAGTTTTAGTGTTTTGGGTTCTGGCTGGATGGTCTCTCCCAAAAGTTGGGCAATGTAGGCTACATCTTCAAGTTGGGAAGCGAAAAAGCCCACCTGATCCACACTTTGCGAAAAAGGGAAAACACCGATAGTGGATGTTTTTCCCCAAGAAGGCTTGAACCCCCAAATTCCACAGTATGCAGCAGGGCGGTTTATGGATGCAATAGTCTGAGTGCCCAGAGCCAGGGGACACAATCCTTGCGCTACAGCAGCGGCAGATCCGCTGGAAGAACCACCGGGACTGTACTTTAAGTTAACTGGATTGCGAGTGGGTCCGGGGCTGAAATAGGCAAATTCTGTAGAAACAGTTTTACCCAAAACAATGGCTCCCAATTGCTTAAGTTTATTTACCAGATGTGCCTGAGGGGCAGTAAAAGCCTGGAAAGGGAGTTTAGAACCGGCTTGTGTGGGCAATCCATCTACACTAAAGAGATCCTTAACTCCTACGGGAATACCAAATAATGGAGGTCTTACTTGAGGATCGGGATACAGTTTTAGTAGATGCTGTGCCTCGCCAAGAACTCGTTTCCGCCTATCTGCTTCTGCCAAAAAAGAGTGAATATTAGTATCTTCTGTGGCAACACGTTCAAGCACTTCTTCCAGATATGTAACAAGAGGCAGAGCATCAGTTTTAAACAGAGAGCTAAGCTCTGTAATACTATAATTATGAGAATTTGTAATTAGATAACTCCCGTTTTCTTAAGCTCCAAGATTTCATCTTTGCTTAATGCGAGCATACCGGAATATACTTCCAGATTGTGCTCACCGATCTCAGGCACCTTATCTCGTAAGTGGCTTTCGGGGATTGAGCTCATTTTTATGGGGTTTCCGGCAATCTTGATGGAGCCTGCCAGATTGTCTTCCACTTCCACAATCATGTTTCGGGCTAAAATCTGAATATCGTTCATCACTTCTTCCACGTTGTTTATGGGAGCGCAGGGAATACCTGCAACTTCCAGTATCCTGAGCCATTCACTACTGCTTTTGGTGGCAAAGATGGGAGATAAACAGCGATTTAACTCCTCAATGTTGTCTGTTCGCAGGCGATTTGTAGTAAAGCGAGGATCTGTAAGTAAGGCATTGCTATCTATTGCTTTACAGAAAGTTTGCCACAGGTTGTCGTTGCCCACCGCTACTACGAAGAATTTATCGCTGGCAAGATATGCTTGAAATGGTGCAATAGTGGGATGCCGATTTCCCAAGGGCTGGGGTGCGCAACCTTCAGCTTGATAGCGTACCAGTGCATTCTCCAAAATTGCCACCTGACTGTCTAGCATCGATACGTCGATTTTCTGTCCCATCCCAGTTGAGGTACGATGGTAAAGTGCGGCATTGATGCCAATTGCAGTAAACAGCGAAGCGGTAATATCCCCTAGTGACATGCCCACACGAGTGGGATCGCAATTAGGATGCCC
>JAJBBD010000165.1 GCA_020532355.1 Candidatus Cloacimonadota bacterium
ACGACCCCTCCGCATTGGAGCCCCATAAACATGAACGTGCCCGGATATTGCTAATGGGAAATGATGCAATTCGCTTTATCGATCCTCGTACGTTTGGCAAGATTAGCCTTCTAAAAAGCGTAATCTTGAGTAAGTTCATGCCAATATTGGGACCGGAACCTCTATCTACGGATTTTAACACCAACTATCTGCAAAAGGTTCTTGCGGGGCGTAATGCACCCATAAAAAATTTGCTTTTAGATCAAAGCTTGGTAGCCGGCTTAGGTAATATCTACGTGTGCGAGCTTTTGTATCGGGCAAAAGTGCAACCTCAGCGACAGGGAAAGTCCATCAGCCCAAAAGAGGCAAAACTGATAGTCAAGCACGGAAAAGCTGTTCTACAAGAAGCCTTGCAAGTGGGTGGAACCAGTATTTCAGATTATCGGCGCATAGACGATAAAAGCGGTGAATTTCAGAACTTTTTGCAAGCATATCAAAAACCAACATGCCCTAAGGGGCACAAGATGCATAATATCCGCTTGGGAGGACGCTCCAGTTTTTATTGCCCTTTGTGCCAAAAATAAACCCAGCTTACAAAACTCTCTTTGTCCAGATTCTGCAAAGATCAAGAAAAACCCATAAGTACTTTGCTGATTCTGCTTTATTCGAGATTGCAAACTCATTACATTAAGTATACATTAGCAAGGGTTCACGCAAAGATAGTCCTGTGGCTGCGGGAGAATGTCAGCTTGATCTATGGGTATGTGTGGCTTAAAGCCTTGAGAGTGAAAAGTGAATTAAGCTTTGGATTTTGGTTTTTTCTTTTTGGGTGGCTTTACTTCCGGTTCGGTAATTCGGATCAATTCACAAAGCCAATCTGCATCTTCCCAATCCTCTTCAGCAATAAGCAATAGGTTTTTTGCGCCAGGATATGGAGGTGCGTATTCGGGTTCTTGGATGAATTGCTCTCCCATCTTTGTTACTTTTACAAAGAGCTGATCATCGCACAGCAAAGCAACAACCTTGTCCTTGTAGTAGATGCTATATTCTCCAAACATTTTGCGGGCAAATACGCCATCCAAAGCCTGAAGCTGATCTAAAACATACTCCATAGTTTCCTTTTTGCTTGCCATTACAATTTTCCTTTTTTAAAGTGATGATACAGGATATAATACAAATTTGATTTGGTCAAGATATTTATAATTTACCAACTAAACAAGATGAGGAATAATATCCATTCAATTAATTAGGGTTAGGAGATCATTTGCAAACTTTTCTATTTGATTTTACGGGAATTTCGCTATTATTTAAGTAGGGTGCCTTAGAATTGGAATATAGAGTAAGGTACCAATAATATTACATATTATATAGGAGATATACATGAAAGCGGTGAAACTGCGCAAAGGGATTTATTGGGTAGGCGGTATAGACTGGGATTTGAGAAACTTCCATGGATATCTTACCCAACGGGGCTCTACTTACAATGCTTATTTAATTGTAGATGATAAAGTTACGCTTATCGACAATGTGAAATACTATCTTTATGATGAAATGATTGCCCGCATCAAAGACGTAATTGATCCCGCAAAGATAGATGTAGTAATCCAAAATCATGTGGAGATGGATCATTCTAGTGGTTTGCCGATGTTGCAGAAATTGATACCCAATGCTAAAATATACACAAATGCCAATGGCATAAAGGGCTTGAAGTTACATTATAAGCAGAATTGGAATTTTGAAGAAATTAAGACTGGAGATAGCGTCAGCATAGGTAAACGCAGTTTAAGTTTTATTACTACCCCTATGGTGCATTGGCCAGATAATCAAGTTACATATTGCCCAGAGGAAGAAATACTATTTTCGAATGATGCCTTTGGTCAACATATCGCATCGTCTGAACGTTTAGCCGCCGATCTTCCCATCGGGATTGTGATGGAAGAAGCCAAAAAGTATTATGCCAATATCGTGTTACCCTATTCCAAACAAGTGCAGAAAGTACTTGATCTTGCCGCTCCGCTTGCCATAAATATGATTTGTCCCAGTCATGGAGTTATCTGGACGGAGGAGAATATTGGAGATATATTAGCCGGTTATAAAGATTGGGCTTACAACGTTTCCGATAAGCATCGTGCTTTAGTAATATACGATAGTATGTGGAAATCTACCCAGATGATGGCAGAGGCTATTCATGAAAGTTTTGAAAACCTTGGCATTAGGGCAAAACTACTATCTCTGCAACACAATCATATTTCGGATATCATGACCGATATCATCGACGCTAAATTTATTGCCGTAGGCTCTCCAACACTAAACTCATCCATTCTACCCACTGTCGCTGCTTTTTTATATTATTTAAAGGGTCTTTCACCTAAAGATAGGATTGGTCTTGCCTTTGGTTCCTACGGTTGGGGTGGTCAGAGTATTCCCATCTTACATCAACTCTTGGGGGATGCAAAAGAATGCGGATTTGATATGCTGGATCCCATCAAACATCAATACATACCTTCCAAAGAAGATTTGGAGGCAATCAAAATTACTCTTGAACAGAATATAAAAGCTAAATTGGAGGAACAATGATTAGCAAAAAAATGGCTGCTGCCATAAATGAACAAATAAATCGGGAGCTTTTTTCCGAATACCTTTATATTTCGATGCAAGCATGGTTTGCAGATCAAAACCTTGATGGAATGGCAAATTGGATGGACGCTCAAGGGAAAGAAGAGCGTTTTCATGCGATGAAATTCTTCAACTATCTGCTGGAACGTGGAGCAAAAGTAAAACTAAAAGCTATTGCCGAGCCTACAATAGAGTTTGATAACCCCTTGAAGGCATTTAAGATGGCACTTGACCATGAGCGCTTTATTTCCAAAAGCATAAATGACCTAATGGACCTTGCCATCAAAGAAAACGATCACGCTACCCGTAGCTTTTTACAATGGTATATAGACGAACAAGTTGAAGAGGAAGCATCCGTAGATAGAATCGTGAATATGCTAAAAATGGTTGGCGAGCAAGGTCATGGCATCATGATGATCGATCGTGAATTAGCACAGCGTGTTTACACACCAGAATCTGAGTAATGAATAAACGCTGTATCCAGATATTAGATTAACAGATATAAAGGGGGTTTTGCCCAAGTATGCGAATCCCCCCTTTTTTCTTGTGGAGGTATTGTGATTAAGTGGAAAATTGAAGACCTTTATAGCAAAATTTTTGATTCTACGGTAGTAGCAATTGGAATAACCGATATGAACGGGAGATATCTTGCAGTAAACAACGCTTGGTGTAAGCTATTAGGATACACTTCCGAAGAAGCCAAAAAGATGTGCGTTAACGATGTTACACCTCCCGAAGACATAGATTCCAGCACCACTAATATGTATCGACTAATAACCGGAGAAATGCCGGGAATTCGTTTAAACAGGAGATACATGCGCAAAGATGGTTTATATTTCTGGGCAGATTTGCATGTTTCACCAATAACTAATAATGAACACCAGATTGTTGGTTTAGTAGGGATTTTTGTAGATATAGATCGTCAGGTGAAAGCCGAAGAAAACCTACAACAGCTTAATAATCAATTAATTAACGCCAATACAGAATTGCAACGTGCTATGGAAGATCTCAGCAAATTGGCACGCATAGACCCGCTTACACAATTATATAATCGGCGCGTACTAAACGAGATTTTGGAAAATGAGCTTCAGCGTTCTATTCGTAATAAACGCGGCTTTGCCGTTGCCATGGCAGATCTTGATAATTTTAAAAGGATTAATGATTCTTATGGGCATGAAGTGGGAGATTTGGCTTTAATGGAGATGGCAAAAATCCTCCGCAAAGAAATCCGCACAACAGACTTTGTGGGTCGATGGGGAGGTGAGGAATTCCTGTTCATCTTTACGGAAACAACCTGTCAAGGTGCATTGATAGTAATTGAGCGTATTCGACAAACCGTAGAAAATGTTCAGATTCCGGTAAAAGATATAAAGATTGGCTTTACGGTTAGTATCGGACTCTCCTATCATAGTGGTGGAGAAGGTGGTAACGCTATAGTAGAGGAAGCAGACAAGGCATTGTATAGAGCTAAAGTTAGTGGAAAAAATCGGTGTGAATTCTTTCAGAATAATTGCTGAAGAGGAAGCTGATTTACTATAGGTAGTTAGCACTATTGTTTATGAGTTTGTAAACAGGTAAAATCTGCTTTTACTTGACAGATATCCAGCCTCAAAAAGTATTGTTTTTCCATAGATAAAATATAAGGAGATATGATGTACGCCATCGTAGATATTAAAGGATTTCAGTTTAGGGCTGAAAAAAACGCAGTACTTCGCGTTCCCTTGCTGAATACGGCAGAGCCTGGCCAGAGCATTGAGTTCGACCGTGTATTGTTGCTTCGTAAAGATGACGAAGTAATAGTGGGCACTCCCGTAGTCGAAGGCGCCGCGATCGTAGCAGAAGTTATCGAACACGGTAAAGGTAAGAAGAAGGTAATTTATCATCACAAACGCCGCAAAGGCTATCGTGTTAAAAAAGGTTACCGTGAGCAATTCACCGAAATTAAAGTTACCGATATTCGGGCTTAAGGAAGGTTAGATATATGGCACATAAAAAAGGTGTTGGAAGCAGCCGTAACGGTCGTGATAGCAATCCCAAATATCGTGGTGTAAAGAAACACGCTATGGAATTTGTAACCGCCGGCAATATCATTGTGCGCCAGAAAGGCACCAAGATTCATCCCGGAGCCAATGTAGGCATTGGTAGAGATTTCACAATATTCAGTCTTGTAGATGGTCACGTAAAATTCGTAACCAAAAAGGCTGGAAAGAAATTTGTAAGCGTAGAACCCCTCAGCGAATAAAACATCTAAATAAGTTAGAGATATTTAAGACAGCAGAGCCTATTTGACTTTGCTGTCTTTTTTTATTTGCTTAATGAATCATTCAGCAATGTGAGTGGCTAATATCGAATTCAACTCTCCGCTATCTATAATATCCTGCAAGGCATTATTTATTTTTTCGTTGTATTTTCCATCACGAGGCATGGCAATGGCATACTCTTCTTTGGTGTTTAATTGAAGCCCAATTCTAACGGGATATGTTTGCCCAAATCCCTTAGCGGCGCTACTGTCATTTACTACAAAATCAATTTCGCCTGCTATGAGAGCTTCGATAGCTTCGGTATTTTGGGCATACAGTACAAGGTTGTTGGAGGGCAGGATGTCTTTATCTACAAAACCTCTAAACAAGTATTCATGAGCAGTGCTACCATGTAGTACACCAATTTTATACTTACCGATATCTTTTTCATCTACGGGCATTTGGGGACTCTTTTCCCCTGCAATCAGCACTAAATGAGCCAGATAATATGGTTGAGTAAACTCAACTTGTCGAGAGCGTAAATCTGTTATCGACATGGCAGATATGATAATATCGATTTTATCGGATTTGAGGGCTTGAATGAGAGTGTTAAACTCCATATTGATTATCTCATAAGGCATTTCCAATTTCTGTGCAATCTTGTGGCTAAGATCAACATCAACCCCTACATAGGCACTATCTACGATAGATGAAAACGGGGGAAATTCCACATTCATCCCAATGCGGAGTACTGGCTTTTCTTTGGAACCACAAGAGACTACAGCAAGGGACACAAAAAGATATAAGACAAATAGATATAATTTACTCATACACATAACTCCTATATAAAACTGTGCCCGATCATAAGAATCGGGCGAGTTTGTAAAATCAATTGTCTTTTTTTACGATCAACTTATTGCCGTCAATGCCAGTAACGATTACTTTTTCTCCAACATCAATAGGAATATTATCCTCAGAAACGGCAACCCACTCCTCACTCCCTACTTTTACATAGCCTTTACCATCGATGGGAATGGCTATAGTGATATGTGCAACCTTCCCCTTAAGAGCAAATACATTGGTTTCTTCTCCGGAATGTACCAATACTTTTTTGCCAATCTTACGCATAAACAGAAAAGCAATAAAGCTAAATATGGCAAAGCATAAAATCTGCATGAGTATATTGTTCTGCATAAAAGGAATAAGAGCCAAAAGTCCAGTAACTATTGCGCCAATACCCAATGAGACAAAGAAAAATGCCGGATCGAAAATCTCAATTATTACAAAGATAATCCCAAGGATCATCCAAATGTGCCAGGCCAATAGTTCCATAATTAACTCCTGCCAAATTTAGTTGTCGTGTTCGTCATCCTCCTTTGAGGATTGAGCGCTTTTGTCTTTATAAATACGCTTAACTTTACGCTTGTTATTCCCGTATCCATATCTGGATGAATAACGGGCATAATTTGAGTAGCTGCCGGAGCCTCCATAATTGTAGCTGCCACCTAACCCGCCTGCACTAAGACCACGGATTCCAAGTGCGGAAAGGAAATACATCAAAAGCTTGGTACCAAAGTATACCAAGACCATTCCTACCGCAAAAATGCCAAGCCAAAACAGATACATCAGAGAGAGATTCTTTGTGGTATCAAGCCAATTATTGGTTTTTTGGCGAGGGCTGAGCGTGAGATACAGCAACACGTTTTCTCCTTCACGCAATTTATCAATATTGTTGCGGGATTGGTGGATCAAGCCATGCAGGGTTTCTTTGCGTCGATTTTGCTGGTCAGATGGATAGCGTATCTTATCTAGATCTGCTAGTTCATTTTCGTAGCTTGCCAGACGCGCACTTTCGGTATCGTAATCCAGATTCACCAAAGAAGTGTCGATTTGCTCCGTTTGCGTGCTAATATATCCATAGTTTTTTAGTTCAGCTACAACGTTCCCCAATTCCTGCTGAGGAATGGTAAAAAGATACGCACCAAAACTACCTTCATTTTGTTTGCGGATACGCTGTTTGGCTCTTTCGTTGATGATCTTGTTGATGCCTTCCTGTGCCTTACTTATGTTTTCTGCACTGAACGTTACCTGTGCTTTATTAATAAATCTGAGATCCCGATACTCATTGGCACTGGGTTTGAAATTAAACGAGGGTTTTTTTGTGCCCTGATTCTGGTATTGCACTATGGTTGCGGCAAGGGCTAAGAACACGATAAAAATAGCTGTTCCTCTAACTCTGCTTTTTGTTTTTTTGTCCACTTCTTTCCTCTTAATTATGTCTTAGTATAAGCTCTTCTGCATGTTTTAGCGCAGTCTGCGAACAGTTTCCCGAGAGCATTCTTGCTACTTCTTTAATCCTCTCATCATCGCTAAGTATACGCAATTCTACTTTTGTCTTTGCATCCGCAATCTTAGTTACGGCAATGTGAGTATCTGCTAAAACCGCGATCTGGGCAAGATGCGTAATGCAAAGCACTGGATTGGAGCTTGAAATATCGGCTATACACTTTGCAACATTATCGGCAGTTTTGCCTCCAATGCCAGCATCTATCTCATCAAGGATTAGCAGTCTTAAACTTTCTTTACTAACCAGTAGCTTTTTTATGCCTAAAAGTATCCGGCTCATTTCGCCTCCACTGGCAACAGCGGCAAGGCTTTTCAGCTTTGTTCCGGCATTTGCTGAGAACAAGAATTCAACAGAATCGTGACCGGTTTCTCCAAAAGCAAAAAAAGTATTTGAATTATCGAAATCAGATGTTAATTTTTTGTCAATCCTTATCTCGAGTCTTGCCTCCTTCATTGCCAAGTTTCGAATACTTTCTTGAAGTTCTTTGCTAAGCTTTTTTGCAGCAATACATCTGATGTCACTCAATTCCTCTGCTTTCCTGGCTAGATTCAAGTATTTACCTTCCAGTTGTTTATGCATTTCGTCAATGGCTTTTTCGAAGTTATCGGCAGCTAGAATCTCTTGTTCTCTCTGCTCAAAAAGTTGTATCAAGTTATCAACAGTTTTAACTTTATGTTTGTGTAAAAGTAAGTTGATTTGGTTTAATCTTTCTTCAATTGCAGATATTCGAGCAGGATCGGGGCCGATGCTATCCAAGATTTCGCTAAGTTCTGTGGAACTGGAGTTTAATGCTTCCATAGCCTCTTTCAATGAGGTTATGGCATTGTCGACAGCGTTATTCAAGCCCTTGTATTGCTCTAATTTATTCAGGAAATATCGTAGTTTATCGAATATGCTGTCCTCACTTTCAAAGATTTCCTGATTGATGCCCATGCTCAATTCGAGAATATCTCGCGAATTTGAGAGCAAATCATACTCTCTTTGCAAAGCAGTGTCTTCACCTGATTTGATGGCAGCGGTTTCCAATTCTGCAAATTGGTAACGATAGAGCTCCATCAAGTGTTTTTTCTCGTCTTGCTTATGGATCATCTCATTTAGCTCAGCTCTAATTCGCTTCAATTCTCTGTATTCATTACGAAAATCTTCTCGTTTTTGCCATGCTCCAGCATAACGGTCTAGCAACTCCAATTGGTAACTAGGCATAAGAATATTTTGCTGATCTCTTTGATGATGAAAGTCCATTAGCATTGGCTTGAGAGATTTCATCACTGCTGCCGCAACTCTTCTTCCCCCAATGTAATACGCAGATTTTCCGGCAGGAGATATTTCACGAGCCAATACTAGATCATCGTCGATATCTGCATTTATGCTTTTTAGATATTCCCTCAATTCGTGATTCTGTGAAATGGAAAAAGTAGCTTCAAGATAAATAGCACTTGCGATATCCCAAGCTTCAAGCCCTGCCGGACTATCCCCAAAAATAATCCCAAACGAGCCTACCAAGATAGATTTACCTGCTCCAGTTTCTCCAGTAATCACAGTCAATCCCGGTTTAAAAGACAGGCGCAACTCAGGTACTAGCAGATAGTTCTTGATGTAGATTTCGTTCAGCATTATTTTCCGAGATGCATTTTATTGCGCAGAATGCGGTAAAATGTCCGCTTGGAAAGCTTAATGAAATGTACTTCCCGGTTTGAGGCGCTTATATGAATCTCATCTTTCTCGTTAATCGGGCACACGTTGCTGCCATCAATTTGTAAAGATGCAGATTGAGATAGCTTATAGATTTTTAAGCTCAGTTTTTCTTCGGCGGGAAACACCATGGGACGAATGGTTAAAAGATGTGGATTCAATGGGCTTAGCACCATTGCTTTCATCTGAGGAGCTAGAATAGGACCTCCAGCTGAAAGCGAATATGCCGTAGAGCCTGTGGGGGTACATACAACTACTCCATCACAGCGCGCATCAAACACATAGCGACCACTGGCAAAGATGCGGGCATTGATCAGACCGGGATTTTCTCCTTTATACACTACTGCATCGTTTAGCGCATCCTCTTGCAGAATGATTCTGTCTTTGCGCTTGAGGCTACAGTTTATCAGCATGCGGGAGAGAATCTTATAGCGCCCCTCCACCAAATCTCTGATGGATGAGCTTATTTCCGGCAACGTGCTTTCCGAAAGGAAACCTAAGTAACCCAGATTGATTCCCAAAATCGGTGCTCCGGTTTTTAGCGCAATCTCCTTTGCTTTTAGAATGGTTCCATCTCCTCCAAACACCAATATACAGTCGATTGCCGTTACCTTCTTCTTTCCATCAAAATCTACCACTTGCACTGGATCCTGCAGAATATCTTGTTGAGAACTATCGCCAAAAAAGTGTAGATCATTCCCAGAGTGAGCTAATGAGCTGTTTTCTTCCTTTAATCTGTATAATAGCTTAAAAATACTGGACTGATCAGCAAATCCGGGATTTATGTATACTGCAAAGTTCTTCATATATTTTCCATTATCCATCTATAGGATTCATAACGCATAGGATCCAGATTCCCGTTCTCTAATGCATTTAAAACTGCACATCCTTCCTCTTGAATATGTTTACAATCTCTAAAGCGGCAATAGGGGTAAAAGCGATCAAATCCAGGAAATAGCTTTGGAATTAGCGGAGCATCATTTTGATGAAGCGTTAGAGTTTTTATTCCAGGTGTATCCACCAAATTTCCTCCAAAACTAAATGGCAGCATAACAGCCTGAGTAGTGGTGTGTTTACCTTTTTCGTTAAAATCGCTCACCTCAGCTGTCATCAGTTCCAAGCCTGGCTCCAGAGCATTGATCAAAGAACTTTTCCCTGCTCCTGAATGCCCCGAAAACACGGTATCCATATCCTTCAGTTCGCTTTTCAGTTCCTCAATTCCAGCTCCGCTTAAAACAGAACTCAAGATCACTTTAACCCCAGATTCCCTATAGTATTCCACCTCATCTTCAAGCTCGACCAAATCTTCGCAGAGGTCGATCTTGTTAACCACAAGAACGGGGCGCAGTTTATGCTTTGCGGCTAAGATCAGGTAACGATCCACCAATCCTGGTTTGAAGTTTGGCATGCGCCAAGAAGTAGTAATAACCAATTGATCGATATTTGCCGCCAATACGATTTCCTTTTGATAGCTGCCACCCGTATAGCGCATCAAGCTATTCTTGCGCGATAGGATGTTCTCTACCCGGTAATCCGGTTCCTGAGCGATATCCACTTCCACATAATCGCCCACCGCAAGAATGCCGCTGCTTTGATTTTTAAATTGCTTCAACCGCCCACTCACTGAGGCAGTAATCTGCAGATTGCCCATGAGTATCTTGCACTGATAGTTACTCATCACCTCTACTATTCTGCCAAGTTTCAGCTTCACTCCACGTTTGAAGTGTTTCGCACGTTTTGCTGCGGTTCGAGCCGTTTTATACTCACTTTGCTGGCGGAAATCGTCTAAAACCTCAAGCTCCGACAAATTGATGTTTCTTAGCCTGCCGGTATACTTGATACTGCGTTTTTTATCTTTTTGCTTCACTTCTTATAAATGGGCGTAATGATATCGAAAATATCTGCCGATTCTTTAATCTTAGCTTCATTTCCCATAACTGCATAATGGTTTTTATCCATAATAGCTTGCACCATATCGGCATACTGTCTCAAATCCTGCAAAGTTGTGGAAAGTACTTCATCACGTATTTGTTGTCTATCTTCTTGAGTAAACCCAGTAATAAAGTCTCGGTCCGATTGAGCACCAATTCCTTCGGGAGTCTTGGGATAATCCATTATTGAGATGTCGCCCAAAATATATTTATCCATATCGCGTTTACTGCATTGGAATCTACGAATATATTCGGGAACCTCATTATAGGTTTGGAGGCTTTCTTTCAAATTGGGATCACGATAAGAATAGAAGAACTGATATCCGTCCATGCCAAAATTCGCTCCCCCACCGTAAGCTCCACCTTTTACACGCAGTTCTTTATAAAGGAATTCGTTGCTTAATATATTTGAAAGCACCCTAAGCTTACCAGAGTAGGAATAGCCCTTACGGAAAAAGTTTCCCCCCTTAACTACATATTGTATTTTAATGGGAGCGGCAATGCCTTCATTGATATTTCGGGTTATAAATTCTTGATTTATTGGATTACGTGCTTCTGTGCTAAACTGAGTAATTAATGTAGGAAGTTGATCAACTACTTGAGGTATCAAATCTTCATTCGCAGTAATACTAACTATGGAGTTGTGAATATTGAAGTAATGATCTTGCACCCATTTCAACTCAACAATAATTTTATCTATGTCCGTATCCATATTTCTTGCCAATTCAGTCAGGAAATATAGATAGTCTAAGCCATAAACTTTGTCTCTGAGGGCATGATATTGAGAGAAGGGCGCAAACATCCGGTTAATGGTGTGCGTCATTCCTGCCGTTATTGCGTTCTCTTCCATTGCTGCTTTAAGCTCTTGAATAAGGCTTTTTAGCCGGGATGGATTATCTAGCACGGCTTTTAACGCATATTCAGCACTCAATTCCATTAGTTTAGGGGTTTTATTGACAATTGCTTTCCCAGAAAGTATCAGCTTGGGCAAAATATCGTCTGGGGTCTGATAGCTATTGGCAATATCTAGCTGCAAACTGATTCCTCCAGTATGATTGCTGATCTCGTTTGAAAGCTCTGCGTAGCTGTAGTTTTTGCTGTTAATCTGCCCCAATAGCTGGGTGTATAGCCTTATCCATGGCAAATCCTCATAAGCGGCATGTGCCAGATCGAAATACACTTTCAAATATGCTATACCATTTGTGTGTACTGGGTGTTTTAGCAAAGTATAGTCTTTATTCTTTTCAATTTCACAGGGCAAAGCCTGTGCCTTAGGATCCACATCGTCAAGGCTTAGCAGCGGAATTCTATTTAAGTCTTCCTCGCTATCGGGAAATTCTTGCCACTTTTTAAGTTCAAGGTTTTGTTCTATAAGTTCATTAATCTGCTTTTTGTTTAAGGTTTTCTTATAAGCATCCAGTTCGGTTCTGGTTACAGCTTCTTGCTTGGCTATCAATCCCGGAACCGGCTCAAAGTGGATTTCGCTTTGATGAGGATTATCCACGAAAATGTTTTGTAGTAACTGTTCGAAAAGCGGCTCGCTCAAGCCCTTTCGCAATTCCTTAAGATAACCTTCAAAGGCAAGGAAGTTCAAAGGATCTCCACCATGATTCCACAATCCAATACAATACAGATTATAGAATAAACCTTTGGGAAATCTATTCAATTGTGCTTCGCGCAAGAAGAATTCTTTATAATTGATGATTGCTTCCATCAATTTTTTATCGAATCCGTCTTTGCATATCCGTGCAATTTCTTTACGAATTATTTGCGCCAAAGCATCCAGATTCTCTTTTTTTATATGCTTGCAGATAATAGAAATTGTGGGTTGTAAGATGTCGCCCTGTACCGATATACTAGAATCTTTACACAATCCCGATTCCCGTATTGCATTCTTTAAGGGTGACGCTGGATAGTGCATCAA
>JAJBBD010000166.1 GCA_020532355.1 Candidatus Cloacimonadota bacterium
CAAGCATCTCCAGCCTTTTCCGGGTTCTGGGATGCGTGCTCACGATGATCGGATATTGGAATTTCTCAGCCAACGTGTTCAGCACATGACCAATACGCTTGAGATTATCCGGGTAATCCACATTCTCCTCACGATGCACCGAAACCAAGAAGTATTTTCGTGGCTGGAGATTGAGCTTATCCAAAGCGTTCGATCGATTGATCTTTGCCAAATAACGCATCAGCACTTCATACATGGGAGATCCGGTCACATAAACACGTCGGTGTGAAAGCCCTTCTGCCAAAAGATGTCTGCGTGAATTCTCAGTATAAACAAGGTTAAAATCCGCAATGTGATCGATCATCTTTCGATTGATCTCTTCAGGTACATTGGCGTCAAAGCTGCGAAGCCTTTTTCCCATTACCATCTACCTACTCTACCCTTCAAATGCCACTCATCCAACACTTTCATTACCCTCCCAGCGGTCTTCCCATCCCAGTATTTCGGTATAGAACCCTTCTTCACTTCGCCCTGCAATATCTTAATAGAGCATTGTACAATACTCTCGCTATCCAGTGGCACTAATTGATTAGTGCCCTCGGTGATAGTGATTGGGCGTTCTGTGTTTTCTCTTAGAGTAAGACAGGGTACACCAAAGAAGGTTGATTCTTCCTGGATACCACCGGAATCCGTAAGAATGAACTTAGCGCTCATCTGTAACTTCATAAAATCAAGATAGCCGATGGGTTCTGTGATAATCAAATTGGGAATATCAGCCAGTTTGGACTTTAAGCCAAGCCGCTCGATGTTCTTACTGGTTCTGGGATGCATAGGGAATATTATCCTGACCTGTTTACCAATCTCGCGAAATGCAGATAAGAGCATATCCAAACCATCCACTTCATCCACATTTGAAGGACGATGTAGGGTAACCAACGCGTAGGGATCATTTTCACTAATTCCTAACTCACTCATTATCGTAGATCTCTCTGATTTAACTCGATGCTCAATCAACGAATCAATCATGATATTGCCTACCAAATGAATCCTCTCAGCAGAAACTCCTTCTTTTAGGAGATTAGCATCACCATCCTCTGACGGCGTAAGCAGTAGGTCTGATATCCTGTCGGTAAGAATTCTGTTTATCTCCTCCGGCATTCTTTCATCAAAGCTGCGTAAACCGGCTTCAAGATGAGCTACTGGAATATGCAGCTTCTTTGCTACCAGTGCACAAGAAATTGTAGAATTTACATCGCCCGCGACAATAACCAGATCAGGTCTGTTACCGGAAAGAATGTATTCTTCGTAGCGCTCAATTATTCGGGCCGTCTGCTGTCCATGAGTCCCGGATCCAACGTGTAAATATGCATCCGGTTCCGGCATACCCAAATCCTCAAAAAAGAGCTTGGACATCTTCTCGTCATAATGCTGCCCTGTGTGAATCAATGTAGGTGTATATCTTTCATTCTGTTCTTTGAGTGCCTTGTAAAGTGGTGCCATCTTCATGAAGTTCGGACGAGCACCGACTATTAGGTGTATTACAATCTTATGAAATACCATAGTAGTCTTTCATCCAATCAATCGTTTTCTTTACTCCATCCTCCAATGAGACTGATTCTACATGGCCCAATTCATTAACCGACAGGGAATTATCAGTCTTCTTAATCTTGGTAGTAAGAACTTCGGCATCTTGTAACGTAATCAGCTTTTTTGGGGCACCAGTGTAGTTCCATATAATCTCAGCTAGCGTCTCAATATCATGAAACTGGTTGCTGCCAATATTGTATACTCGTCCCGGAATAAAGTTGTTGGCTATGTTTGCAACTGTTTCCACGCAATCTCCAATATATGTGCTTGATCTATAGTATCCTCTATAAACAGTAATTGGAAGTTTGAATAGTGCATGGTAACAGAATTTGCAGTTAACAGATCGATAAGGATGATAGTATTCTCCTGGGCCATATGTATTAAACAATCGCACTGTTACTGTTTCAGTATTAAACAACGCTATGGAGTTTCTAATCTGCATTTCGTTTGCCCACTTCGTGATGGCATAATCATTCATCTGTTTGATTTCTATTGTATCCATCACTGATTCGCTCATGACACCTTCATAATCTCCATACACTTCAGAACTTGAGAAGTGAACCAACCTAAATCTCAGTTCCTCTTGTAGCCTAAGTATGTTTTTCAAGCCAATAAGATTGGATTTCCACAGCTGCTCAAAATAATCCTCTCCATTCCACCTACCAAACTCAGCAGCACAGTTATACACTATATCGAAGGGTCCTGCTTGTTTTAATACTCTTTCAATCTGTCGATATTCACCAATGTCACATCTAGAATATGTCCATGCTTCATTACTCATCTGCTGAATATAGCCCGTTTCACCGGCATGATGTAACAGGTCGACACCGAACACACTGTGCCCTCTCTCTCGTAAAATCTTGACGAGCATTTGCCCGACAACTCCTTTTGAACCAGTTACTAGAATTCTCATACTATCACCTCTTATTTATACTTTGCCTTATATATCTATGTACATTCCATTTCAAAATGCCATATCGTGTTCCGCAGAGAACAGTGCCATTCTTCGGTTGTTGACGGGAATAAGCCACCATCACCTTCTCCATCATAGCTTTGGACATACCCATAGCATTGATAGGATAGACAGCTTTATCCGTTGACAGCACAATGGCTTTCTTCACATTGTTGGCAATCGCTGCCCTGAGCACATTTTCCGCACCCAATACATTGGTTTTCACCGCCTGGATAGGAAAAAACTCACAAGAGGGCACTTGCTTCAACGCGGCAGCATGAAACACATAGTCCACTCCGATCATGGCATTTGC
>JAJBBD010000167.1 GCA_020532355.1 Candidatus Cloacimonadota bacterium
AGGAAACAGCACAGATCACACCCAGAAGCCATGCCGATTTCAACCCTACTTCGAGCGATGATCCTCTCCAGGTTCCCGCGCAGGTGGCTTTGATCGGCAACTATCCCAATCCTTTCAATCCTGAAACAACAATCCAATTCCAAATGGAGAAACCTGCTCCGGCAGAGATCGAAATCTTTAACCAAAAGGGACAGATTGTTAAGAACGTGAGTATTCCCATGACTCAACAGGGAATGAACTCCCAAGTATGGAATGGGTTGGATAACAACGGTTCTGCCGTATCCAGCGGAGTGTATTTCTTCCGTCTCAAATCCGGAAGTTACAGCTCTACCAAAAAAATGGTTCTGATGAAGTAAAACTTGAAATTCAAGAGTCACCTGTACAGCCTGATAGCGATATGTATATGGTCTTCTCTAGAGTTAGCCGGAAAGCTTTTGGGGGAAGGGATATCTCCTTTTGCCATTACAGCTTGGCGTTTTCTCATTGGCGGACTAGTAATACTGCCTTTTGCTATCAAACAGGGGACAGAACATAGAATAAAACTTAGCTTAAGCAGCATACTAACACTTGGCGCTTTAGGAATACTAAACGTCGTGATTAGTATGCTGCTTTTACAATTGGCAATCTATAATGGTAAGGCATCCTTAACCGCAGTTATTGTGAGCATGAATCCTTTATTTGTGAGTATATTTGCTTATTCAATCATCAAAGAAAACCTTAGTCGGCATCAGATATACAGCATACTGATGGGAGTCACTGGTCTTTTGGTAATCATTTTGGGTGAAAGTGAATTGCGAGGGCAGGGCTTTAATAATCTCCCCCTAGGTATTGTTTATGCTATTTTAGCCGGCATTACTTTCGCTTTATACACTGTACTTACAAAAAGAGCGGTGTTTCAATTTGGTAATCGAATAACAAACTGCACTTCCTTTTTAATTGGAGGCTTAAGCCTTAGTCTACTGAATTTGCTAATTGGAAAGAATATGGCTTTTGAACCCAACATGCGAAACATACTGTTAATTTTGTATTTGGGTGTAGTTATTACCGGAATAGCATATCTGTTCTACTTTGAAGCAATGAAAGAACTTAGCGCAGCACGAGCATCAATATACTTTTTTCTCAAACCGGGATTAGCTTCAATAATGGCATTTCTTTTTTTGAAAGAACACCTCAGTATTATTCAAGTTACTGGCATTGTATTGATTATGTTCGCATTAAGCAGAAGAATCTGGATGAAACATATATGAGTACAATCAATCAAAAGCACCATCAAACATGTATTAGATTTATTTCACAACGCTGCAGTATGACTCTGTGGGAGCCAATCCGTTGAATAAATGTCAGATTCATGATTTTGAGTATAGAATCCAATTAATTGGTGGTCTGAACGAGCAGGAAAGCTCTTGACACATAACTCTCTACTCAATTAATGGAAATATTTATGAACTAGTTACACTTCGAAAATCTATAAATGCTGGATAGCTGTAAAAGAAATTAGTAAAAATTCCTAAAGGAGATAAATTTATGCAGAAAGTAAAACTGGGCATCATTGGATGTGGCAGGATTTCAAAAAACCATTTAGAAGCAGTATCCCAAATTCCAGAAGCGGAGTTTGTAGCGGTTTGTGACTGCATCCCAGAACGGGCAAAACAAGTAGCGGAAGAATATGGCGTCTCAAAAATATACTACGATCATCATGAGATGTTAAAACAAGAAAAACTGGATCTAGTTTCTATTTGTACTCCAAGTGGCATACATCCGGATTTGGGTATTGACGTGGCTAACGCAAAAGTGAACGTGCTTACCGAAAAACCTATGGCAATTAACATTGAATCTGCAGATAAGCTAATTAAAACTTGCGATGAAAACCACGTAAAGTTATTTGTGGTAAAACAGAACAGGCTAAACAGTACTATGCAACTTTTGAAACGCGCTGTAGAAAAAAACCGTTTTGGCAGAATCTACATGGCACAGGCAAATGTTTTCTGGCAGCGTCCCCAATCTTATTATGATGCTGCAAAATGGAGAGGTACTTGGGAGTTTGATGGCGGAGCATACATGAACCAAGCAAGTCATTATGTAGATGCCATCTATTGGCTTTTGGGCAATGTAGATAGCGTTTCTGCCTTTACAGCTACTATGGCTCGAAAGATAGAAGCTGAGGATACAGGGAGTGCCATATTAAAGTTTCGTAGCGGTATTATTGCCACTATCAACGTTACAATGCTTACTTATCCTAAGAATTTTGAAGGTTCGATTACAATTATTGGAGAAAAAGGCATTGTTAAAGTTGGCGGTGTGGCTGTTAACAAAATCGAAAAGTGGGAGTTTGAAGATTATGACGATGATGATCGTATTGCCTTAGATTCAAATTATGTACCTCCCAATGTGTATGGTTTTGGACACAACCCATATTACCGAAACGTGATAGACGTTCTTTTAAATAAAGCAGAACCATCTACAGATGGACGCGATGGCAGAAAGTCTGTTGAAATAATACAAGCCATCTATCGTAGCGCAAAAACTGGTAAGAAGGTTTCCTTACCCTTATAATCGAGATTGATTCCATATTAATGCCCGATTCTCCAGAACCGGGCTTTTTTGTATACTTCTGGTTAATTCACAGCTTTGCCATCCCTTTCATTTCCCTCTTCTTTTCCTCATTATCTCCTCATGCCATGAGGACATTATGAGGAAATAATGAACAAGCTGCGAGGGCGAGAATCAAGGAATTGCCAACTAAGACTTGCGCTAGTATTATTGAATCTGTATTCTCGAGTAAAGACCGTTGAACAATGAATGCATGGGGTAGAGCCCCATTCTGCAAGGGTAGTGGGTAGATATAGCTACGATCAGAAACCAATATCTCGTGCATAAATAATCTGCTATATATGGATTTGCAACGGTCTCTTGCCGCTATTGTTGTTATATGATTAAAGAAAAAAACGCATCCGAAGATGCGTTTATCTAAGCGAGATATGTTTCTTTATGCCAATCCTGGTATGGCACCAGAAATAAGGAAACAGGTGGCAAAAGCCACGATTGCGTAGAGTTCTGGGAATACACCAAGGATTAGTGTTTTAGAAAATACATCGTTACCAGCCCCAAGGCTTTCTATGCCATTAGCCACAATACGGGATTGGTGATAGGCAGAAACTAAGCCTACGCATCCCATAATAAGACCGGCACCAAATATTGCACTGGCTTGTAACATATTGATATCGGGAGTTATGTGTCCGTTAAGAATGAAGAAAGCACCAAATCCGTAAAGGCCCTGAGTACTGGGTAATGCGGAAAGAATCATACAACTCGGGAAAATGTCATCCCGTTTTTTCATGGCACCCACACTGGCACTGCCACCGATAACCGTTCCCCATGCGCTGCCGATACCGGCAAGAGCAACCATGAGGAAGATTCCGATCCAGGCAAGGAAAAATGCCAAATTTCCGCCCGCCATGGCAGTTACTGTGGTTTGAGCTACTGTGTTTAAGGTATCCGGGTTCATTAAACCTCCTAATTACTTTACCTTATGATTTTGAAAATGGTTTATATTCTATGCCGGGTCCTTCAAACTCGGCGTTCTTGAAAAATTCTACAAATGTAAGCCGTAGTGGATGAACAAAACCGGAGAGTCCACCTAAGGCTAAATTCAGCGAATGTCCAAGGATCATAAAAAGTATGAATATTACAGGACCAATCACCGGGATACCGGACATCTGTGCCCCAATACTATTAATTACAAACCCCAGGATTGCACTTGATACACCTAAAGCAAAAAGACGGATATAACTCAGGATATCACCAAAGAAGCCGGTAACCATATTATATAGCAGCCATAAACCGCTACCAATATTGATTAGTGGGTTTCTACCTGGTTTGTTAAACAGAAGAATTAAGGCAAGCCCTACCCACATTGGATATCTTAAGTATGGAGCCACAGCCGAGATATCTGCACCCAGTTGTGAAGCACCCAAAACTGATAGAACGGCAATAAACATAAAGCTACCAATAGAGCTAATTCCATTTACAAAGCCACCTTGCTTAATCTTCTTTACTGTAGATATACCAATTCCGAAGAGTATTTGTATAACCCCTAGCATCAATCCCAGATTGAAGATCTGATCTGTATTGCGAACCAATATTTTTTCACCTATGGAAGGAATTTCCTTCATGTCGAAGCCCAAGATAGTTCCCATTACCCATCCCATTATGATGGAAGATATGCCAAACAGCATAATAAGGGTCATAAAGCCTTTTGTAGATGGATCTTTAATTTTTGCTCGGAGAATTATCATGAGCAGAACAATTATAATGCCATAGGCAATATCAGCATTGCAAAAGCCAAAAAAGAGCATAAAGAACGGAGCAAAAAATGGCGTGAGGTCAAATTCATTGTACTTTGGCAACATATACATCTTGGTGATAGGTTCGAAGAGCCTGCTAAACCAGTTATTAGTAAGCCTAATGGGTGGATTATCTTCAACTTTGGCATCTGAAACAAAGTGAATAATTTCTTGTTCATTTACGAAGCTTTTCAGCTTTTCTTCTTTAGTAACGGGAATCCAACCGCTTATAATTCGGAGGTGATCTTCTACTTCACTGACGCCTTGCAAGCTGGCGTCTTCGTAGGCATATTCGCTGCTAAGGCGTTTGATTTCTTTTTGAAACAACTCGGTAGCAATATTGACAATAGAGCTAAAGTATTCATCTATTGCAGATACTCGTTGTTTGTTTTCTTCAAGCTCCTTCTCGAGGGCAAACAGGCTTTTATTGTGAAACGAAAATTTATCTGCTTCCAAGCTTGGTGCTTCTTCCTGTAGCAATCTAACAAAATATACCAATCCACTTCGTTCGCTTATCTTAACGATAGTAAATTCTTCTTCCCACAGAGGGTTGAAATGGTTTTTTAGGCAATGATAGAATTCAATAATTACGCCATTGTCTCTAAGCCGCTTGAGTAATTCATACTCAAAATGACCCCAAGGTTGAAGATCTTTAATCTGTTTGCGCAAGGCATCTTGATGGCGAAGGAGATTATCCTTTTCGTCGCGTGCGTTATTGATTTGGTTAAGAAGGGCTTTTGTGGGAAGGTTTGTAGAGTTAGTGGCATCGGAAGAATCAATTTTGGCTAAAAACTTCAGAGCTTCGCTATATGTATTTAAGAGCTCTCGATTCTGTTCCAGAGTCTTATTTTTCTCGTCTGTGGATCGGATAATGTGCACCATGCCCAGTTCTTGCAGTTTTGCCAAAAAACTCAGATACTCCAAATGATAGAGTACGAAGGTATATCTCTTCATTTTTTCAATCATGTAAGTTCCTCCAGACGATCCTTAAGAATTTTCTGGGCGGCCTTGCTAAGATTTTCTTCATCTTCCAAAAAGCGCTTAATCTTTAAGATAGCTTCTTCAAAAGCAGGGATCTGTACTTTTTCGTATAGATTTACTTTCTGAGTTGTTTTTTTACGTACTTGCTCCAAAATATGCATTTTTCGAATAAAGAATTCACGCTCTATTTGAAGACGTGAGAGTTCTTTAAGCAGCACAATGCCATCAAGATACCAGCTTGGAGCAGTAAAAAGGTTGAAATCCCTGATTTCATAGCTGATATCTTCCAATTGAGGGGTTTTTACCCCGGCAATCTTGCGAGTTTTTATCTGCACATCTTTTACAGAAATAAGTTCTGGATTAAATTCACCCCAAAGCCTCATAAATGCATCAAGTTCATGGGTGCGTTCTTTGATCTTAGCATCTAATTCTGATGCTTTGTCTCGAGCTTTTTGCACTTCCACTCGCAGGGCAGACTCCTTGTTCTTTAAGGTTGGCAGTGCTTTTTGCCGTACCCCCAATTGCTTGATTAGCTGCAACTGCGAGATTTTGTTGTACTGAAATTTTAGATTCATGCCTTCTTCCAGTGGATTTTCATGAATTCGTCTTTAATACCAATCTCTTGCTTATTAAAATACTGCTGGAAAAGCTTCCACGCTATATCGAGCATTGTATCTGTATCGATATTTACATCTATAGCCAAGATTTCATTGGAGTATTGTTTGGCAAATTCTAACACCCGCTCATCGTAATCCGAAAGATCAAAGCCATTTTCAAGCTTGGTTTTGGCATTCGCTGCATCAGCATAAAGTCGAACAGCTGTATTCATTACTTGCGGATGATCTTCCCTCGTTTTTTTGCCAATAACAAGTTGTTTGAGTCGGGAAAGTGAACGGAAGGGATCCACAATAGTCTTGGAGATATCGGTATCGCGCTTCAAGAAAAGCTGACCTTCAGTGATATATCCCGTATTATCAGGTATGGCATGGGTGATGTCACCACCGGATAGCGTGGTAACGGCTATGATTGTGATTGAACCACCATCTGGGAATTGCACTGCTTTCTCATAAAGTTTTGCCAAATCACTATATAGCGAACCGGGCATGGAGTCTTTTGAAGGAATCTGATCCATACGGTTGGATACAATACTAAGGGCATCGCAATATAGGGTCATATCGGTTAGTAGCACCAGCACTTTCTCATTGTGTTCGGTAGCAAAATATTCTGCTGTGGTTAGAGCCATATTAGGCACCAAAAGACGCTCTACAGTGGGATTTTCTGTGGTATTAACAAAGGATATAATGCGATCTATTACTCCAGCATTTTCGAATGTATTTTTATAAAAGAGATAATCGTCGTTGGAAAGCCCCATGCCGCCTAAGATAATCTTATCACTTTGAGCGCGCAGGGCAACCATTGCCATCACTTCATTATAAGGCTGATCTGGATCTGCAAAGAAGGGGATCTTCTGTCCAGTTACCAGGGTATTATTTAGGTCGATGCCAGCAATACCTGTGGCGATAAGCTCAGAAGGCTGCTTTCGGCGGACGGGATTCACAGACGGACCACCGATTTGAACTTCCTCTCCTTCTACATCCGGACCACCATCTATTGGCTCGCCATAGGCGTTAAAAAATCTGCCAGCTAGTTCTGTTCCGACTTTCAAAGAAGGAGCTTTGCCAAAGAATACTACTTCCGCATCTGTGCCAATCCCTTCAGTCCCAGCATAAATCTGTAGCGTAACTTTATCTTCTACGATCTTAACAACTTGGGCGAGTCTACCACCTACAGTAGCTAATTCTTCGTTACCAACTCCAGTGGCATTTACGGAGCAGGTAGCTTTTGTGATCTGATTCAGCTTAGTATATATCTTCTGAAATGCCTGTGTTGCCATTATTTAGCGCTCCTTTCATCAACTAGCTTGTGTAGTTCGGATTCATATTTCTTGAAATCATCAGATTCAAACTCCACATAATTCATCTGTTTAAGAATATTGATTAGCTTTACGAAATAGGGCATCACTTCTTCGTAAGAATCGAAGATAAGCTCGGTATCGCAGATTTCCAATACGAGTTCAAGCATGTATTTCTGGCGTGGCATGGGAGTGGATGAATCAATTTCGTCAAAACCATCCTGTTGTAGGATTACACGGTCCACCAATTCACTCTTCCAATATTTATCGTGGTAAGAAAGCGGCACTCCATCATCACCTAGAATATTGATTTGCTCTTGCGCTTCACGTCCGCGGCGCAGTATGTCTTTGGCGTGAAGTACGTCTTCTACCCAAGTTGGATGCACGTTGTTATTTAAGTACTCAATCACTTCAGGATATTCTAGGTATTTACTATAGGAGTCAATCGGATCCACAGCGGGATAGCGTTTACTGTCTGCTCGAGCCTGAGAGAGGGCATAAAAGCAGCGAGCCGCTTTCTTAGTGGATTCTGTAACCGGTTCTTTTAGGTTTCCTCCAGCAGGAGAAACGGTTCCAATAAAAGTAATGGAGCCAGTGTCTCCATTCCGCAAGTGCACAAAACCTGCTCGGGCATAAAAGCTGGAGACAATGGCGGGGAGGTCCATGGGGAAGGCGTCCGGACCTGGCAGCTCTTCCATGCGGTTGCTCATCTCGCGTAAGGCTTGAGCCCAGCGGGACGTGGAATCTGCCAAAAGTAAGACTTTGAGTCCCATATTACGATAGTACTCAGCTATAGTCATTGCAGTATATACAGAGGCTTCACGAGCTGCAACCGGCATATTAGACGTATTGCAGATTATTATCGTGCGCTCCATAAGTTTGCGTCCGGTACGAGGGTCATCAAGTTCGGGAAATTCCACAAACATTTCCACCACTTCGTTGGCGCGTTCACCGCAGGCTGCAAAAATGATCATATCTGCATCTGCATTTTTTGAGATAGAGTGTTGTAATACTGTTTTCCCTGCACCAAAAGGACCAGGGATAAAGCCAGTACCACCTTCAACCATTGGGTTGAGAGTATCCAATGTCCGTACACCTGTTTCCATCAGCTTGAAGGGGCGCGGTTTCTTGGAGTAACACTTAATTGGGATCTTGACCGGCCAGCGCTGGATCATATTGATATCTATGTCTTTGCCATCTTTATCTACAATGGTGGCAATAGTCTCGGTTAGTTTATATGTTCCTTTTGCAGCTACCATTTTTACTTTATATTCTTCCACTAACCCGAAAGGAACCATTATTTTATGAGAAATCCATGTTTCAGGAACGCTTCCCAGCCAGTCTCCACCAGAAACCAGATCACCTTCTTTAGCGATTGGAGTGAACTCCCAAGTGCTATCCTCATCCAAGGGATCGGTATATTCTCCCCGAGTAAGGAATATGCCTTTCATTTTGTTAAGGTCGTTTTGCAAGCCATCGTAGTTTTTGGAGAGCATTCCGGGGCCCAGTTTTACCTCCAGCATATGTTCGGTGAATTCTACTTCGCTACCAGGCTTGAGTCCGCGAGTGCTTTCAAATACCTGAGTGTAAGCGGTGTCGCCAAGCACTTTAATTACTTCTGCCATTAGCTTTACTCCGCCCAAGTTTATGTAACAGATCTCGTTTTGGGAAACGGGACCGGACACATCTACCTGTACGAGGTTTTCGATAATCGCTTTCACTATACCATTGGTCATCGTCTTACCTTCTATTTTTGCTTTATTTTAAATTAAAATCTTCAGGGAATTCAAAGCTGTTTTCCAGCTTATTCAATGTATCGTGAAATACTTCCTTGCCCAGTTCAGCGTCAGCTGTTAACCATCTATGGATTATACGCAATTTGCTATAATAGCCTAATAGCCGGTTGATATTAAAGTAATCGAAAAAGTTCTGATCGTCTATCCATTTATTGCGCAAAATGTCGTATCCCCGCTCCCGATATAGGATATCGTTTTGTTCCCATATTCTAAAGACAGAATCGAACAGAGGGTGTTCTTTACCAAGTCCAAAATCTGCAGCATGGCTTTGGGAGAGATTTTTTACCATATAATCGTCTCCGATCAGATATTTTGCATATTCCAGCTTATGATTACGTCCGTTGATTGCTACCAGGATATTCCTAATGTTGCGCTCAAGCTCAAACCACTCTTTTATAAAGCGGTTTTGGTGTTTAGCGCAATAAGCAAAGAATTTTTGTAGTATTTTGTGCTCGGCATCAAGAAAGGGAGGAAGGTCTTCAAGATTTATCAATTCGCAGACAAATGCTAAAACAAAAGCGGGTAGAATAGAATAGTGATCGGGAAATTGAACATTGGGATTGCTCAAACGCTGTTTTGCTAAAGCGATGAATTCTTGCCAATAGCCAGCATCAAAAAGCGAATCATCTTCAGATTCAATTTCGATGCCGTATAAAACTTTCAGTAAATTAGCTAGTTCATCTAATAAATGCAGAAGTAATAAGAGCCGATAGTCAGTTTCTTTAAGCTGTGTTTTTGCTTCTGTGCGAAACTGTTCAGGATTATATACCAGCTTATTGTCATCCATCGAAATAGCGGGCAAGCTAGCGATGAAATAGTAATACTGCTTTGCCATAAGTTAACTATCGAAAAGTATCTTAGCAGAACGTGGACGTAGATAATGCTTAAAAAGTTCAGCAAAATCTTGATCTGTAAAGCTAAGCTTATAGCTTCCATCGACAGGAGAAATAGTAAACCCTGCCTTTATCTGGGGAGTAAAGTCAAATTCCAGTTTGTTTTTGAAACTCTTCTGAACAGAAGATAGAAAGGCTGCATCGAGTTTCCCTTTAACGGTCTCAGAAATGCTAATGCTGGCATCTTGATTCCAGTTAGAGAGAGTTTCCATAATGAGTTTTTTTATAAACTCAGGGTCGTCAAAAGCAGTCTTAGCACTATCATCTATACTTACAGAAAGAACCAAATCAGTGATTTTTTGTTTTAATGAGCTAATGCTATGGTTTCCCGCCATTTTGAGATCGCCCTCAGCATTCTTCTGCATTTCTTCGGCCTTTTTCTGTGCTTCCGATATAGTGTTTTCTGCTTTGCTTTTTGCTTCGGAAACAATCTTATCAGCTTCAGTCTTGGCTTTATCTAATATTCTCTCAGCTTCGGCATTAGCTTTGGCAACGCCTTCCTCATATACTTTGCTCAAAAGGTCTTGCAACTGGTCATTCATAACTATTCGTCTCCAGTAATTTCACTTTTGTGTCATTTTAAGATGTAGCCTTTTTTTTGTCAATGAGATTCGCTACCAATTAGGCAATGAACTGGTCATTATAGCTTGCTACACCATCAATTAGTTATGGTGTTTGCTTAAGTTTATTGCTTCAAATGTTCGTGCAAGAAACTGTGATACTCCTTATTCTGGAAAACAAGTTCATCATGCGTGCCTTTGTGAGCGTATCCCATAGAATCAATATACAATACAGTATCCACATAGCGCAGGGTAGATAATCTGTGTGAAATAACTATTGCTCCTGTATTGGGATAGTCTGTATTAATTGCTTGCCAAAGTTTTTCTTCGTTTTCGGCGTCCAAAGATGCTGTGATATCGTCCAAAATCAAGAGCTTTGGACGCTTGATAAGAGCTCGTGCAATGGTGATACGTTGTTTTTGCCCACCGGACACACTCAATCCCCGTTGACCCACGTGACTATCATCACCCAGTGGGAATTGGGCGACTTCATCATCTAGCTGAGCAGCCTTAAGGGCAGTCTGATACTCTATTTCGGTAGCGTTTACATTGCCCATCAGAATGTTTTCCTTGATACTGCCGCTAAACAGAGAGGGCTCTTGTGGCACATACGCCACCACGTTTCTAAGTGAACGGAGGTTAACTTTTTCTAAGTCGATCCCACTGAAAGTTATGGAGCCCATATTTGGCTTAACCAAACCCAAGATCAAATTTGCGATAGTTGTTTTGCCTGTACCGGTGGCACCTAATATCAGCATTTTTTCTCCTGGCTTTAGTTTAAAGGAAACATTATTGATGATGTTACGCTCTTTTTCCGGATAGGAACAATTAACTTGCTCAAACGCTAAGCCATCGAAAGAATTCACTTTATATCCCTCGTCGTCGTTTTGATTAAAGGTAGGATGTGCCTTCATTTCTTCCAGGCGGTCGATATTCACAAAAGCTTGTTTACCGGATACAAATAGTTGTGGCAAATCCAGGAGGGGATAGATCATCATGGAAAGATAAGTATAGAACAGGAAAAAGGTTCCCACCGTTATCTCTCCTCTAACAGCCATCCAACCACCAAACATAATCACTCCGATTTGTGCAAAATAGTCAATATACTGGTAAATCAAAGAAAGCACGGCATTTAACTTAACCACACTCATCTCAGTCTTAAATCTACGCGATAAAGCCAAATCGAAAAAGCGATTGTATTTCTCTTCACTTACAAAGGATTTCACGATGCGAATACCGGAAAAGCTCATTTCCAATTGACTATTGATATTGGAGATAGCGCGCTGGTTACGCTCAAAATTTGAATACAACTTCTCACTGGTGAAGTAAAATACTATCATCATTAATGGTAGAGGCATTATAGATAAGAAAGTGAGCTTCACGTTGATACTAAACATTACTATCAACGAAAACAATATCATAGAAAAGGAGTTTAATGCTCGAAAGATGCCACTGCACAAAAACCAAGAGATTTTAGGAAAATCTGAAAGATCATCGGTTAGCCTGGTTACTATATCTCCAGTTCGAAATCTTTGGAAAAAACGGAAGTCTTTTTTTGTGATGAAGCTGAAATATAGCATGCGTAGGGTGTGCTCAAAACGTAAATTTACCCATGCCCGAATGCATGGATAAAAACCAGTTACAAACTGAGCGGCACCTATGGCCAAAAAGAGCATTAGAACCTTATTTACTTCAAGCATAGGTTCAGGAAATGATGCCGGATCTGCTAAGATGTCTCGCAGCAAATCGATCATACGCTTAAAGGCGTAAGGATAGGCAATAGACACAGCAGAGGAGATCAGTGTAAACACGACCATAATGAGCACAAACCAGATCTGGGCTTTGTACTGAGTAAGGATCCATTTGATGTGTTTATTCATCCTTACCTCCCAAAAGCTGCAATTCCACCAACTTACGGTATTCTTCACTTTTTTGCATCAATTCTTGATGTGTCCCACGGGCAGTTATGCGTCCGCCACTAAAATACAAAATCTCATCAGCATCCAAAACAGAAGTGAGCCGATGTGCTACTATTACTAGGGTTTTACCTCCAAATACTCTGTTCATGGTGCGCTGAATACGAGCCTCAGTTTGGGGATCGATAGAAGCAGTTGCTTCATCCATGATGATTATTTCGGAGTTAAAGGCTAAGGCACGCGCAAAAGAGATAAGCTGTTTTTCTCCTTGTGAAACGTTTTGCCCACGCTCTGCCAATTCGCTATTCAAGCCATCGGGCAACCCATTGATAAAATCGTCCATTTGCACCACAGAGAGAGCTTCCTTTACAACTTCTGGATCCACGTTGTCGTTATACACGCGTACATTTTCTAAGATAGGTCCCGGAAAGAGGAATATATCTTGCAGAATTAATCCTATCTTCTTGCGCCAAGCGCGGAAATTCATGGTTCTAATGGGAATTCCATCTACTGTTATACTGCCCCTCTGTACATGATAGAAACCGCACAATAAGCTTATTGTAGTAGATTTTCCGCTACCTGAGGGGCCTACCAATGCAATCTTCTTTCCCTTGGGAATATTGAAGGATACATCTTTTAGAATCCAATCTTCATCTTTATAGGCAAAGCTAACATTGTCAAAGCGGATCTCATCCTGAAAGCTCGGCTTTATGTTGCCGGTAAAGGTTTCATCCTCAGTTTCAAGTGCCGTAAGCTCTAAAATGCGTTTTAGCGATACAAAGCTACGCTGCATCTGCATAAAATTCTCACTTAAGTGCATCAGTGGCCATACCATTCGATATATATATTGGATAAATACAATCAAAGTACCCAAAGTAGCGACGCCGGCTATTATCTTGGGTGCAGAGATCATTATTACAATTACCACAAATAGCACGTTGAATACAAACATAAAAAAGCTCTGAGCACCATACTCGATAAAGCTTGTTTTAATCTCTACGTGTTGCTTTTCTTTAGATGCTTGGCGCAAGTCTTCCGTGATTCGTTCTTCCTGATTCAATGCCTGTATCATCTGCATGCCCTGGATGTAATCGGTAATTTTTGCAGAAATGATGGCATACTTTTCGCGAATTATGCGGAAAAAACGAGATATATAGCGAAACAGAAACCAATAAGCAATTATGGTAATGGCAATTATTGGTAAAATAATCGCGGTAGTTTTCCAATCTCGCACCATCAAGACCACAAAAACTCCTACAAAGAAGAGTAAATTGCCAATGATAGTTATAGAGAGATCCGAAAACAACACTTTAACCCGCTCGCTGTCACTCTCTACTCTGGCAATCAGTTCGCCAACCGGTTGTTTGTTGAACCAGCCAACTGGCAGCTTAAGCAAATGGCTAAAAACATCTCCCTTAAACTTGGTTATAATCTTTATTCCCAATCTACTCAACAGCACAATTTGCAGATAAGACAGTAAGCCAGATACCAGCACGACGGCAATAAACATAAATCCGTATCGCAACATCTCGGCCATATCCTGATTAGGTATGCTTTCATCTATTATCAGGGCAAGGATAAGCGGATCTACCAAACGTAATGCAGATGTGATCAGCATGGCAAAAAGCCCAAAGAATAATAAGCCTTTATCCTTCCTGATGAAAGGATAAAGAAGCTTTAAATAGTAGGATAATTTTTGTTTTTTCTCTGGCATCAGTTTTTATAACCTGTCTATCTTGTTATGGGGATTTTGGCTACTATGATCAATTCGAACGGGTTTCTCCCATGATCTGAAACTCAACACATCAGTCCGAATTATCCTCAATATGCCGTGAGATTATATAGGCTAACGGGGGACTGGTTACAATACTTTTTGAAAGAACTGGAGCAAACACTTTGGTCGGGATGAGAGGATTTGAACCTCCGACTTCTCGGTCCCGAACCGAGCGCGCTAACCGGACTGCGCTACATCCCGACCGTGTTTTGTCACAGTTTTTGTGCATTTGATATTGTCAAGATTATTCTTTGCTAATCGCCTTTATTAGGCGCTCTGCCTCCTCACTGGTAATTTTTCCCTTCTCTAGCATATCCAATATTTTTAACCGACTTCGTTCGGCAATTTCTTCTGCTTCAGCTTTCTTCTTTTCGGCTCCCAGATAGGGTTTGATCAACGGGGAATTCACTACTTTGTGAATGTATTCTTTCAGGGATTCCGCATTCAGATGCTCATACTTAAGTCCGTCAAATTCCGCCTTGACGTTGCGCAATCCATCTTTTAGCCCATCGTAAATCTCAGAGCTAATATCTTCAACTTTTGAGCTTACATTGGCTTTAGCTTCTTCAAAATCAAAATCCGCAATAGTCTTCTTCATCTTCTCGATGGCGTCATTTACTTTGTTGCGTATTTTTTCTTCATTGATGGATTTTGATACTCTACTAAGGTATTGAGTAAGTTTATTCAGTAACTCTTTCACTTGTTCCTTTTCATCGCTAGTGGCTGTCTGTTTGAGGGAAACTTTTACTTGCTCCAGTTTTGCCTTAATATAATCCAAATTGATGTAGCTATCGCTGGAAAGCTTGATCATGCCATTGGTAGTATCTATCTTTATGATAGTCGGCTCATCCTCATCAAAGAGGTTTTCGACGCGGAAGGTATTATCCTCCTCAGTTACTTTGGCCTCTAGCTTGGATTTTAACCTGCCGCTTTCACTTTCGGCGTGTAGTTTAAAACTAAAGCGTAGCGGCAATACCAGATGCACAATGCCATTCTGGGTAACAAAACTGAAATCTCCGCCTTCCACTGGTTGAGTTTCGTAGTATATAGGTCCGTTTTCGGTTTCGATCTTCACTTTACTAAAGCTGGCAAGGCGCATTTTGATGGGTCCGTTTTCACTCTCCACATGCAATCCTTCGCCCTTTATATCTTCCACAGAGATAGGACCATTCTCCATTTTGGCGTAAAGGTTGCCTGCACTATTACGGATTCGAACCGGACCATTTTCGCTTTCTATGTGCATGTCTCCAGAACAATTGGCAATTGAAACGGGACCATTCTCTGTATCTACTAAAATAGGATTTGTAAGTCCAATCATACTAATGGGATAGTTATCGCTAATTATTTCCAAAAATATGGTTTGGGGAATGCTAAGTTTTAATTGAACAGATTTGATACTTCTTTGTTTTCCTGGCAACTCAAGTAAATTGAGATCTAATACTCCATCATCATATTCATCTTCGAAGTAGTCTTCAATATTAAATCCCTCAAGTTCTATATCGGGGTCAAACACAATATCGCCTTCCAAAACTACTTGTTTGTCCGAGGATTGCGTTATCGAAAGCGGTATCATCTCGTTAGTAATTTTTACCTTGCTTAACTCTTCGTAAGTCCAATGCTTATTTGTAATACTGATCTTTTTCATTATTTCTCCTCTGATTTATCATGTTTAAGGCTTCTTCCACACTTACAAAGCCTTCTTCCAAATCTGCGAGAATATCCTCGTAGCTATTCTTTGAAACGTTTTCTTGTAGCATTTTGGCGTTAATTTCTGCCAGCCTGTTTTTGATTGTTGGATACGATATGCCCAAGTGTTTTTGCATCTCTTTCAAGTTTCCTTGAACCAGCAAAAAAAGCTTAATAAACTCCAGTTGATAAGCAGAAAATCCTTCCAACCAGTTACGACTGAAACTTCCCTCAAAGTTGATATCACATTTCGGGCAATGGTAACAGCGAATCTCCAGTTCGCCATTACATATCGGACAATTAGCGAGATTCATTTCGTGCTCCTTATTTATGGGAACATAATTCAAAATTATTAATATATGTCAAGCTAAAACTTCAAATATATTTATATATGGTTTAATAATATTTAAGCTTGTGCTTGTTCTGAACATTATGAATCGAACTCTTTGATCGCAATCAATTAGATAAAAGCGATTCAGAATTCTTATGTGTTATGCCTTGGTTGAAAATTACCTCAACCCGTTTTTTCTCTCACGTTGTTTGCTCTATTTCTCCTCGTTATCTCCTCGTGTCATGAGGACACTATGAGGAGAAGAGGAGGGAACCACAAAGCATAGCAATGGGTTAGATAAATTTTGTCTGTAAATGGACACGCTGCAGTGAGCACCCAAATATACTTATCAAATATTAGTTTAGTTCTATGGAGTATGATCAATATACTTCCACTTTAAGACTTAGACTACTTTCTTGGCATCATCATATCTCAACCCAAAAGCTCAAATATAAAGATCGGAACCCATAGAAAAACAAGCTATTATGTATTCGATAAACGTTTAGCTTGGCATAAAATAACAAAGCCCACACTATGCAGTTATTCGATTGGGCGTAGGGATATTATGAAAATTGGCTATACAGTATTTTACGTATTTGAATCTGCAAGATTGCAGGGCGAGATTCCTTGCGGGTATTTTGGCATTAATGCAAGCATTTCCTGTCGCAGAGCTTTTGGCCATTGTCGCTTGGATGCTTCTCACTGAGCCGCCTCCTCTGTGCTGCCAAGCTCCCGCTTGACGTGGCGACGGAGTGGCCTTCAGAAGCGAGCTGCACTCGCTGTGGCAAACAGAGCTTGCCACCCCATCTCCCGCATTGTGCAGTCCCGTTTGGCTGCCACCCCCAACTTGCAACCCCAAGACCCATCTTACATAGAGTGAGCCGGAGTCGCACACAGCGGTTATATATTTGCTTGGTGGGCTCATTAACCAGTTTGCGATCTATTATCTAAACTGGTAGAAATGCGGCTTAATCATTCAGACTACAAGGTTAGGATTATGGACGAGGATCAGGGTGTCGATCTGTTTCCGTTTGGCTTTTGTCACTTCTTTGAGGCATTTATAAAAAGATCATTATGGGGCGAACCCTGAAAGTACTTTATTAGCCTTAAATTGGCTCAATAAAGCTGATATGGTTGGCATAAACACATACAAAACTTCCAAAACCGAGCAAGTTATTTTCCATAAACAGTTCTATATCACGTATCACCCCATAAGGTGGTATCTCCATTTGTCCAAGTAATAGCAACATGCAGATTTGGGTGACTCTTATTCAATTCAATCAATATTCATACATTTATATGTATTTTTTCTTGACTTGACTATGTAGTTTTGATTTCGTGTCGCCGTGTGAAAAATGTATGAGAGTGAGGGGCAGAATCGCATTGGAGAATGAATTATGAAACATAAATGGATATGGTTAATCCTAATTATATTGATGGTAATAGTTGTTTTGCGTTTTGCAATTCAAAAGCCGAAAGCTCAAACTCATTCCGGAGGATCCGGCAGAATGATGCAAGCTGTTCCGGTGGAGATTGCACCGGTTAAGACCCTGGACATTACTGAACGTTCTGTTTTTAGTGGCAATATAGAAGCAAAAAGCAGCTATAAAGTGGCACCAAAGATATCTGGGCAATTGCAAAAATTACATGTAAACATTGGCACAAGGGTAAGAAAGGGAGATCTGATTGCCGAATTGGATGATCGCATCTTACTGCAGGAATATCAGAAAGCGCAAGCTAACGTTGAGATGGCTAGAGCGACTGCTCAACAAACTGAAGTCAGTTTGGATTATGCCCATACAGAATTGGACCGCAAACGAGAACTATTTGAGCGGAACTTTTTATCTCAAAGTGAGTTTGACATAGCCAGTAATCAGTTTGCCAATGCCCAAGCACAGGATAATATAGCCAAGGCATCATTGAACAGTGCCCTGGCTGTCTCCAATTCAGCAGAGTTACAGTTGTCTTTTACGAAAATTATGGCTGAATGGAGTGATGATGCTCAGTATAGGATTATTGGCGAACGATATGCAGAGGAAGGTGATCAATTGGGAGCCGGTAGCCCCATAGTATCCCTAATGGATATTGAACGCATCATAGCCGTTGTGGAAGTAGTTGAACAAGATTATGCTCGCATCAAAATTGGGCAGGAAGCTCAAATAAGCATTGATTCGTACCCCAATCGCAAGTTTGTAGGAAAAGTGCTGCGCATAGCGCCAATGCTTCAGGAAGCATCACGACAAGCCAGAGTAGAAATTGAGGTTCCCAATCCCAATGCCGTGCTCAAACCAGGAATGTTTGCCAGGGTAAACATTAATTTCCAGACCAAAAAGGCAGTAGCGGCAGTTGAAGAAAGAGCAATATGCAAGTTTCAAGGTAAAGAAGGCGTATTTTTAGTTAATTCAGAAGATGAAACCGTATCTTTTGTGGAAGTACAGAAAGGCATAACCGGGGAAGGATATGTAGAAATTATAAGTCCAGAAATAAGTGGAGATGTGGTAACTTTGGGACAAGATATGTTGGATACAGGTAGAAAGATAACAATTGCCGGAGCTGAGCAAGTAAGAGGCGCAAAGTGAAAATATCCCAAGTTGCGGTAGGAAGGCCGGTTCTCACAATTATGGTGAGTCTAATTGTTATTATTCTTGGTGCAGTTGCCTTATCACGTTTGCCCATAGACTTAATGCCAGATGTAACTTCGCCAACCATCAGCATTTCAACCTCTTATTCAAAGGCTTCACCTTTAACTATGGAAGAGTTGGTTACCAGACCCATAGAGGAAGCAGTTGCGGCTGTTCCGGGAGTTCAGGAGATTTCATCTCGATCTACAGAAGGAAATAGTAATGTTCAGGTAAGTTTTAATTGGGGAACAGATCTTGAAGCAGCATCAAATGATATTCGCGATCGCTTGGATAGAATAATCTCGCGCTTGCCCAGTGATGCTAATCGCCCTTCGCTAAGAAAATTTGATATGGCAGCTACACCAGTAATCATGATGGGTGTTACCAGCAACCTGGAAGTACTTGAGTTAAGACGGATTTTGGAAGAGCAGGTAAGCTACCGTTTGGAACGCGTGAATGGAGTGGCAAGCGTAAATATATGGGGAGGGAGAACTCGAGAGATCCATATAAACATCGACCCCCTAAAAATGAATGCTCTTAAGATCTCGCCAGATCAGATAATTAGCAGGATCCGAGCAGCAAATATAAATCAACCTACGGGGAACATTTATAAGGGGAATCATCAGATAACAGTAAGGGTTCCGGGAATATTTGAGAACCTGCAAGAGCTTAAGGATACTGTAATTCTACGTCGTGGAGGCAGTGAAATAACCTTAAAAGACGTTGCTGAAGTAGAGGATACAGCCTCCAAAGAAACTAGCATAGTTCGCATAAACGGTATTCCGGGCATACAAATATCGGTAAATAAGCAATCCGGAACTAATACCGTCAAAGTAGTAAAAGGTA
>JAJBBD010000168.1 GCA_020532355.1 Candidatus Cloacimonadota bacterium
AATATTTGATAACTACGCTATTTTTCTCGGAGGTGGACTATATGCAACATATACTACTGGATATACGTACTCAATCATCTTCGACCCCGTAAACCGCTGCTCAATCTACAATAACCGTTCCGGGTCGGGACAGGACATCTATATCCAACATGCTACCGCTGACTTATATATGCCTTTTGACACCTTTTCCGTGGCGGAACCGAGTAATTATTACGCAGTATATTTAAGTGACGATCCCTTAATCAACAACTACCGGATCAATTTTGATATCCTGAATGCGCACCATCAGGAGATTGATAGCGATCTCTATGTCTCAGCGAACGGTGATGATGCCAACGACGGCTTAAGCCCGGCTACGGCTCTGAAAACCATCCACGAGGCGATCTATAGGATTGCCGCCGACAGCCTTTGTCAGAAGACGGTGCATATCCTGCCCGGCGAATATTCCCGCACTGATAACGACCAGACCTTTCCTATCGCCCTTAAGAGCTGGGTGATGGTGCAAGGCAGTGGCATTGACACCACCACCGTTATCGGTGAACCACATCCGGAGATACCGTTGGGGTATGGCGATGCGGACTTTGCGTTTGCAAGTTTCACAGAATCAGTAATCACCATGCAAGACCTGTCGATCACTTCACGTTATTCGGATAACAGTAATGCAATACTATTGTACAGGATGGGATGTCTAAACTTGACAAATGTGAGGGTACATGATGTCATGGTCGATTACACTCCGGCAATACTTGGAGCAATGCAGGATGCACACGATAGTGTTTGGAATAACGTAACCATCGAGGACTATAGTTGGAATTTACACCAACGCTTGAGACTCAACTACAAAAAGAATGGTTGTTTACTAAAAAGGGAGGAACCATGAAAATAGCTGGATTTCTGTTATCAATAGTCCTATGTTTCTCATTGCAGTTAAATGCAATTGATGACTTGGAGACAATGACAACACTCGAAGGAGAATTCGACGGATCCTGGTTTGGGCATAAAGTGATTTCTATGGATTTTAACGGCGATGGTTACGATGACTTGATCGTACATTCCCCCAATTGGAATCCCAGTGGAGTCTATACCAATAGACAATTTTGGGGGAAGATATACTTTTTTTGGGGTGGCCCCAATATGAATAATGAGCCGGATTTTGCAATCGAGGGATCACAAAACTGGGAACATTACACGGTAAATATGATAAATGCAGGAGATATCAATGGAGACGGTATAGATGATTTGGCGATAACTTTACCCATTGATTATCGTACTAGTGAGATCTCGGTTTACTATGGGACAGCCAACCCAACTGGAATATCGGACCTGACAATCACGATTCCTTTTGATGTTAACAGCATGATATATGCAGAGCCTCTTGGGGATATCAACGGTGATGGTCATGCAGATTTGGTGATACATACTTGTCCTTGGAAATCATACACTAATAGACTAATCATCTGGACAGGCAATGATGTGCCATTGGTGACGCTGGCTGAAACTTGCAATGGCACGGTAGCAACAGCGGCTATTGGACTTGGAGACGTTAATGGTGATGGGATTGATGATTATTTTCTGCAGTATGGCATTCCAGGAGGAACAAACATGGATAGCAGAGTAGTGCTATACTATGGGGATACCAATTTCCCGACAGTCGATAGCTTAGTTATTGCTGAGAATACAAATGCGATAACAAACAGATCTGCAAGTCCCTTGGGTGATTTAAATAATGATGGATACGCGGATTTTGAGTTTATGGCTAAAGTATGGTTAGGAGGACCGGAGATGACCCCAGATCATGATCTCGAACTTACCTACCACTGCCTCTACCATGAATGGTACAGTCCCGTGTACAATGTTGGCACCCCATTTGTGTATGGAGATCTAAATGGGGACGGTTATGACGATATTATCGGGTCAACACATAAAATTCATTATTATGAAGGCGAGGCTGGTATCTGGGTGGGAGGCCCGAACATGGATGGGTTAATAGACCTATATCTATATCCACCCAGTGACTATGGAACCAGGAATTTCGGATGGTCTAAAGCTGCAGGGGATTTTAATGGTGATGGGTTGTGTGATCTTGCAGTTTCTGCCCCACGTTGGGGAACGGGTGGTACTCACAACTGGAACACTCCAGGGAAGGTTTTTGTCTACTCCGGCAATGCAGCTTTGACAGATCCAGCAATTGCCATAGACGACCAGGTAGAGGCTGAACCGAGCTGGGAGCTCAATGTATATCCCAATCCTTTACGGGCAAACGATCAGATAAATATAGATATTTTAGGTTCCGGATATAAAGCGTCCGATCCGCTAAGGCTGGAGCTGTTTAATGTGAGAGGTCAAAAAGTTTTTAGCACCGAGTATGCTGGCGGGACTTTTAACGGCAGACCGCTCTCTATACCCATGCCGGAAGGCGCAAGTGGCTTGCACATTCTTCGAATTGTGCAAAATAAGATAACTGTGATAAGCAAGAAAATCTGTATTCTAGAATAGGAGGAACAATGAGTTGGAATTTGCACCAACGTTTGAGACTCAACTCAAAAATGGCAAGATAGCCGGATCAAAAAAAGTAATCTTAATGTAAGAAAGGAGATAAAAATGAAACAAATCTATTGCGTAGTTCTGTTGCTGCTTGCCACGATTGTGGCATTAAGTTCACAGAATCAGATGGATTTAATCACCGCTATCTACGGTGAGTTCAATAATGACCTGTTTGGATTGCATCTGCTGGCTATGGACTTCAATGGAGATGGCTATGATGATTTGATCGTGAAATCAGACAGATGGAACAATACAGGAATATATGATAGTGAGTATCGTCCCGGTAAAATCTATTTTTATTGGGGCGGACCGGACTTTGACAATATCCCTGATTTCGTGCTGGAAGGTCAATGGCACCAACATTACGGGGGAAACTACAGTTCATCGCAACTTTGTAACGCCGGAGATATGAACGGTGATGGTATTGATGACTTGGCAATCATCAGCAGTTATGATACTATTTGGGGCTACCCCAAGAGTATTGACCTATTTTTGGGAAGCTCAAACCCACAGACTGTACCGGATTACACGATAACCTATCCCGATACTATGGTAGAGCCCCGCGCACTCGGCGACATAAACGGCGACGGAAAAGCTGACTTGGGCATAATGGGATACTATAACAGTCCAAGGGCTCCTTTTTGCTATATTTGGACGGATTTGGAATCTGACCCTGTGCTTTTCCGGAGCATGACCGGAGGAGGATTGATTTATCTAACCGGAGTAGGGGATATAAATAATGATGGATATGACGACACTTACCTGACTCTGCCAATTGATCCGACACAACCGCATGAGAAGAGAGCGGTCTTGTATTATGGAGATGGGGCAGCTTCAATGTCTGACAGCCTGGTAATAAGCGATAACATACCTGATGGCCGATCAAATGCCCGCCCTTTAGGAGATATCAATGGGGATGGTTTTGACGATTTCATAGGTTATCATGATTTTGATTATCATTATATTTGGTTGGGTTCTGCAGACTTAAGCCCACTTCCAAGCTTGGGCATCAGTCAATTCTCGGATCATCATGATATGCATTACTTTGCCCTTGGAGGGGGGAACTATGCTACTTACGGAGATTTTAATGGCGACGCCTACGATGATTTTGTTTGCAGTGATAGTGAGGCCAATGGCTACAATGGCCAGGCAGGAGTCTGGCTGGGTGGCCAGAATGTCAATGCCACGGTAGATTTGGTTTTGAATCCACCTTCAGACTGGCAGTGGCGCAACTTCGGCTATTCCAAGGCGATGGGCGATTTCAACGGAGATGGATTGTGTGATCTGGCCTTATCCTGCACCTGGTGGGGAACACAAGACTTTTGGGATCCGGGAAGAGTCTATGTCTATGCCGGGAACACCCAGCTTCAGGATACTACAGTGAGTGTTGATGATCCTGTAGCTCCATCCTTGGGACAGGATCAATGGAAACTAAATGTCTATCCAAACCCCTGCGCGAAGAATGATGGCAGCATTGGCATAGCACTTCAAGGAGAAGGCTATACTCGCTCTGGGGAATACTCATACAAGCTCTATAATATCCGCGGGCAGATGATACAACAAGGCCGGATAAGCTCTGCTGAGATGAAAAGCACGCAATTCAAGCTCTTGTTTAAGGGCTTGAGTGCCGGAATCTACCGGATCACGGTGCTCAAAAATGGCAAGGTAACCGGATCAAAAAAAGTAATCTTTATGTAAGAAAGGAGATCATCATGAAAACAAAACTACTTATACTTGGAGCAGTGGCTTGGCTCTTGCTATCGCTGCCACTCTCTGCAATAGACAGCTTAGATATCATGAATACGTTTTACGGTGAATTCAATGGGGCATGGTTTGGAGAACAAATTGTAGCCATGGATTTTAATGGCGATGGTTACGATGATCTGATCGTTCATGCTCCCAATTGGAATCCCAATGGAGTGTATAACAGCGATCAGCGCTGGGGTAAGTTGTATTTCTACTGGGGTGGGCCTGAAATGGATAATGAGCCAGATTTCGTGATGGAGGGAACTGAAAATTGGGCATTATATCCGGCAGGACCATTTAATGGAGGTGACATCAATGGAGATGGGATTGACGATATGGTAATCACCCTGCCTGTAGACCCGGCTTGCGTTATAGCCGTATATTACGGAACAGCCAATCCCACGGGTATACCAGATTTAACAATCACCATTCCATATGAAGTAAATGATTATATCGTTGCTAACCCTCTAGGCGACATCAATGGAGATGGTCGTGCAGATTTGGTGATACAAACTTCTCCTTGGGCTGTAAATGTAACCAGGTTAATAATCTGGACGGGCAACGATGCTCCATTTTTTACTCTAGTTGAGACAAACAATTATTCAGTATCAAGATCGGCAATTGGACTCGGGGATGTAAATGGTGACGACGTGGATGATTACCTCCTCCAGTATGGTATTCCAGGAGGAACAAACATGAACAGTAGGATAGTGCTGTATTATGGGAACACAAATTTCCCAGAGGTTGATAGTTTAGTAATATCTGACAATACAAATGATATTACCCTAAGGTCACCATGCCCATTAGGCGATCTCAATAATGATGGTTTCATGGATTTTGAGTCGTATGTAGGCAGAGTATGGTTTGGGGGAGAGAACATAAGCCCAGCCCACAATATCCAATTGGAAGTCAACTCTCAGGGCCACCAGTGGATCAATGCAGAACGTAATGTGGGGCCCCCATTTATTTATGGTGACTTAAACGGAGATGGTTATGATGATATCATTGGATCCACATATCAACTCCATTATTACCGGGGTGAGGTTGGCATCTGGGTAGGAGGCCCGAACATGGATGGATTAAGAGACCTGTATCTGTATCCACCTCTTGATTATGAAACGCGACAATACGGCTGGTCTAAAGCCGCAGGAGATTTTAATGGTGACGGCTTATGTGACCTTGCGGTTTCTGCCCCTATGTATTACTCTGCTCCACAATGGGCGGAGGGCAGGGTTTTTATCTATTCTGGCAATGCGGCACTAACAGATACAGTGGTGGCCAATGAAGACCAAGTAGAGGCTGAACCAAGCTGGGAGCTTAACGTATATCCCAATCCCTTGCGAGCAAAAGATCAGTTAAAGATCGATTTATTGGGATCAGGCCATAAGGCATCCGGTCCGTTAAGTCTGGAGCTGTATAACCTGAGAGGCCAAAAAGTGTGTAGCATTGATCATACGGGAGCAGCCCAAAGTGGAACTAGCCTCTCTATGCCTATCCCAGACATATCAAACGGCTTGTACATTCTTCGGGTTGTGCAAAATAACACAAGCATTTATACAAAGAAAATCATGGTTCTAAAATAGGAGGAACAATGAAAAAAGCACTATTGATCTTGGCCTTGCTTACTATGGTAGGTTTGGCCGCAGCCAAGTATTCAGATGAATTTCCTCTGGGTACATACTCTTATCTAAGTGAAAAACCTTGGTTCATGAACAATTTGAATGCACTAAGCAATGCTATGCATCAATTAGGGTACAATTCAACCATAATGGAGACCTTCAATGCTTCTGCTGATCTAACTTCATTATATTCAGCACTTAACGCCGATAGCATCGATGTAATCATATCCGATAGATCCTGGAGCAACTCTACGGGAAATGAAAAGTATGCCACTACGGGACTTACAACAAGCAGCTATTATAAGTTCGAAGCTGAATACGAGGATGGAAACAATCTATCGAATGAAGATATAACAGATAGTCAACACTGGTATGGCTCCAGAAATGAAGACCTGCCTGGAACTGATAATGATATTAATAGAGTTGGCTTTCCAGCCCAAACTTTCGTCACTCCTCCAGCCTCCAATGGTTATGTCTGGAGATGTGAGCCCAATCAGAATCCCAATATACTGTCACCCGGATGGGCATATACAGATTTACGCTGGAGATGGCTGACTACGGCTGGTGCAAACATTAGAATTGGTAAAGAGTTCATCCTTAATAAATACTCATCCGATCCAGCCCAAGATTCGCTCTACATCAAGTTTCACTTAAGGTTTTATATCCCATCCTCCGACGAATTGCCAGGAAATACAATTCTTCTATCTTTCGCCCCGGTTGGCTTTCAATATACTTATAATGCAGACGGCAGTGTATCAGGACATATGGGAATCCCTGAA
>JAJBBD010000169.1 GCA_020532355.1 Candidatus Cloacimonadota bacterium
ATCGATGCAGGGGGACATGATAGTGTCATTCCAAATAGGCACGAAGTTCGTATTCAGCATGGGATTACATAAATGGTTATACAATGGCTCATCAGGGTCTGTAGTATTGAGCACGAAGCTTGCTTCTGCGGTAGTTACATTATACAAGATATTGTGTTCAAATATCGCCGGATGATAGCCAATGCTCTTACTTACTCTACAGATATTCGGTACATTACTCATAAATACATTATTGCGGAATTGAATATCCTGGATTGAAGGGTCGCTGCAAATTTTGAATTTAAGGATAGTACGTGTATTACTTCCGGCGTTTACCGTGTAGGAGATAGTATTGTTTTCAAATATAATATCACTGCAAGGGTTGCTCGGTTGGCTTTCGTACGACTTCAGACCTACGGAGCTGCCCTGCTCACCTTCAAATACGTTATGCCGTATTTCAGTATTCGACGCAAGGTACACCGACAGGTCTTTCCCTTTCATCCCAAATGTCTCACTACTGCTTACTAATGCATTATCCTTGAAGTTGTTATTGCTAACAACAACTTCACCGAGACCTGTAACGACCAAAGCTCCTGCTTCTCCACCAGAATTGCCTTCAAATAAGCAGTTATTAACTTTTACCATACCCTGACTGTCGTTGCGAACAAATATGCCGCCCGTAAGGTAGCTTGAATATGGGGTATAGTATGAACCATTGATGGAGTTGTTGATAAATGTACAATTCTCAATTATTCCTGCTCCTTCAAAGTGGACAGCTGCCGCACTGACATCTGGAAAATTATGTGCATTATTTCCACAATCTTCAAAACGGCAGTTAATTACATTCAGCGTTATGTGCCCATTGTAAGGTAATGTAGATGAGTCCTCGTAATAGTCCTTGTATATCAGTCCCTTCTCAAAGCCGGATATCTTAAGATTATTGATCGTATAGACGGCATTATCGATTTGGTCAATCTCTGATATGAGTAATCTTATCCCACAACTATTGCCACTTAGTGTAACATCCCCAATTCCTTCCAGAGTAAAGTTTTCGACTCCAGCCGCCGTCAGCCAAAATAAGTTTAGATCATCGTCGTATGTTCCAGAGAGTACTTTAATTTTTACTGGTTCTGAGTTATAAGCTTCAGTAGAGCAGAAATTATATACCTGGAGCAGGGCCTCTGATATTGAAGAGAAAAACGTTGGATTACTTACACTCACGATTATATTGTTCAGATTGAACTTACTAAGAGTGGTATTAGGCAGTTCAGCGTTTCCAAGGTGGTTTGGCTGGATTGAATGCGTTTGTTTAGAGCTATAGTAACCATCCCCTGCTATAGTAATCTGGTATTCACAGGGACTTAGGTAGAACAAGGGGAACGAGTATTCACCTAGTTCATTACTTGTAGTGTAATATGTCTCGTTAGTTTGAATATTTTTTACCGATATTGTTGCTCCAGGGAAGGCAATCGCCTCTGAATATACAGTTCCGCTTGCGTAGCCAATAGATCTGAGTTCCGTGCTGTTCAGCTTATCCATCATCCAGCTTGCAGCATCTGCAGGTATGGTATTATGGTACTGTGGAGTAGATGATATATAATAATCATCAAAGGGAGTTGAAAAGCTTGCAGGCAGCGGACTATTGAAGTGTCCATAGGTAAAGGGGGTGCTCTCGATGCACAGGCTTGAAATTGTAGGTACCATTGGCGGTATGTAGCTTAGTGATAATACGAGGTGTACTTTAGGCATGCTAATATACTCATCAAGAAAGTCCCACCAGTTATCACGATCAAGAACTTCGGTGTATTTCTGTCGGATCGGGACTAATGATGCCGGAGTTTTATCGTACCATGTCGAAGGTATATTAGTAACATTTCCAGAATCGAGCCTTAACCCACCCCATCTAAGCTCCCAACCAATATTTGCGAAGTTGTTGTTGTTATTTACATTACCAGAAAGAGTATTCGATCCTAGGGCAAGAGCGTATTTATGCACTAAGTTCTGCTTGTGTGGATAGCCAGTACCGTTTAAAAGTTCTTGACCACCACTGTCTGAATTGTTCAAGATTCCAAAAATCTCTCTATATTCTTCACTTCCAGTGCTTACATAGGCATTTGTCCCAAATATATTATTCCGGATCATCTGTTTTGCTGCAGGTGATTGGAAGATACGCTCAATCATTAATTCTAAGCTTTCAGGTAATATTTCTTGAGTTAGTTCACTATTTAAACTACTCTGAGCATTATCATTAATCAAAATTCCTCTGTGGGGGGAATCCAAGGTTATCAAGAAATTGCTAAAATGAGGTAAGTTCGCTTCTTCAGCATAACTCAGGGCCAATCTTGCCAGAATCCCGCCCATTGAATAGCCGATTATCTTTATGGGTTCAAGGGTCGAATTCATATTGCTTGAAAGAGTTTGGATGTAATTCAAGGCGGCAAGAACGCTCTGAGAATTATCGATCAAGCTATCTTGATTCGAACTGCCAAAGGTAAGCACGAAGACGTCATACCCATCGTCAAGCAGCTCAATGAAAAAATTCTGATTCATACAAATTATTGAGGCTGCTGCAGTCGACCCCGTGAGGGCGAAGCCTTCAATGAACAAAAGTGGTTTACGAGCTAAGCCAGCATTGTCGGACATTTGATAAGTCAACTTGATTTCCTCATTTTCTATCAATGTCGCCTGTTCATTACATAATTGGCTTACCGTAATATCGAAAGGTATGTCACGATAATGAGTATCATCAATACGATATAACTTAAGAATCAGCGAATATGTCGCTCCTTCATCAGGAACATCATAAGAATGGTCAAGATAATTGGTATATCTATTTGCGATATCATGTTCATCATCACCAAAATACAGTTTTTTAATAAAACCGTTTATTTCATCATCAAAGAAAAACCGAATGGTGTTATGATGAAGTACATCCGTAATCTCAGCCCCATCTAAAGAGACAGGTATTACTACTTTATCCTGATTTGTAACCATATAGTTGCCGAAGCTATAGCCATTTCTTTCTTTCATAAAACTGGGAATACCGGACATATATTCAGTCGCGGTTGGCATTGAGTATAATGGGCAGGAAAGTATAATCAATATTATTACATTTACTATAGCTAATTTAAATAGTATTTTCATCTTATGCCTTCTTAATGAATGGTTGAATGTTGCATTACCCCCCCCCCCCCATTAGATCAAATAGTTCACAATCTGCTAATGTATTGTCAGCAGATCTCAGTTGCGTTCCTAAGAGCGATGTGGATTTACAAGTATGTGCAGACATCTTATTTCTCCTGTCTTGTTTGTAGGCAAGCAGATATCATGGTTGTATAAAGTTCAATGTCTTTATGCAAACATTTCCGCTGTTGCCAAATTACCCGTTCATTGATTCACGTGAGCCGATTAACCGGCTACTTAATACACTATCTATATTCTGCTTCATCCTCAAAAAAAGGAATCCACCTATAAATTCTATGGAACAGATACCCATATCAGATGAAACGTAAACAAGATCTATTTCCATTACAAGCTCCATGATTACAGTAAACATAATCTTGTTTTTTATGTCAAGCTCAATTTCTGCAG
>JAJBBD010000170.1 GCA_020532355.1 Candidatus Cloacimonadota bacterium
AAGAAGAAGTGGTGGTAATAACTCCCACAGGAGATATTCCGGAAGATGAAATAGATGAAAGCACTATTGCCGAAACGGAAGAAGAAAAACCTCGTTTTGTACGAGTATATGGCCGGCTTAGCGACGAAGATGGGAATCCGCTTGCCGGAGAAATTGCTTTCACCACTGCTTTGGGTGACAGTATGTATCGCGATGTTGCGGTGGCAAACGATAATGGCTATTACGAGATTGATCTTCCCTTAACGGATGTATATACCGTAATCGTGAATCAAGAAGACTATATGCTCTTTACTCAGGAATTGGCAATTGGAGAATCTGAACGTAGGCAGCTTAACATTAAATTGCAAATGCTGGAACCGGAGAAAATATTTAGCTTCGATAACGTCCTGTTCGAATTTGAAAGCTCCGAATTGAAGCAGGAAAGCTTTGCCGTGCTGGATGAGATCGTCCTAACGATGTTGAATAATAGCTGGCTGAAATTAGGTATTGCTGGGCATACCTGCAATATGGGCAGCGATGCGTATAATATGAAGCTATCGAAAGCCAGAGCAATCTCGGTGTTTGAATATCTTGTATCCAAAGGAATAGAAGCTGATAGGCTTACTCACACCGGATATGGCGAATCTCAGCCCTTAAACGATAATGCTACTATCGCTAAAAGACAGAAAAATCGCCGCGTAGAATTCCAAGTATATAAATAAACAATCAGTTATACAAAAAGAGACCGGAATTTAAATTCCGGTCTCTTATATTTTGTCCATAAAACTCTTTGAGACCGTTGCACATCCATATATAACAGAATTCTATGCACCAGATATCGGTTTGGCAGGCTGTTTCTGATCGTAGCTATGCCCAACCACCAGCTTGTAGTATAGGGCTTCTTCCCATCCCCGATAATTCATCGGTCTTTCTAATGAAACAATAAAAGAGAGATACACATACAGAAACTATAAAACAGGGGCTTTTGTATGGCGCTATGATGAGCTTTCCATGCAATTTTTTAGCAATAGCTGTATTGCAAGCATCCTTCTTGATACTTAAACGGAGAGTTAAGGCAAGTTTAGGCTACCATCATCCTGCCGATAAGGGAGAATCTCGGGGTAAACCCACGCTATGTATGGCTTGAAGCATTGGGAGTGAAGCGATAGATAAAAAAGCATAGAGGCATTCCATTACTTGTATGCATCATAAGCCTAAAAATATTCATGATGAAGGAATTAGAATAGTAACGTACAGAAAAAGCCTAGCAAACCGCATCTGCCTTTGGGGTGAAAAGATGGGGTGGCAAGCTCCGCTTTCCACAGCGAGTAGAGCTCGCCTCTGAAGGAAGCTCCGCTGCCACTACCAAGCAGGAGTTTGGCACCATTTCCGGCTTGCGCCTACTTGTTCACTGAATGAATATAAGATCGCTTACATTTGTTATAAAAAAAGACCTAAGGATATTTTCTGTAATACTCCGCTACAAGCATCTTAACTAAATGATGAGGAAACAAGCTGCTCAAACGGTTGATATTACCGACAGAACTGGTATAAAAACATTGTATGCACCTACTCGAACTGAAAGAAAGCCATAAAAATTGGCTATGTATGGATGTGAAACGGTCTCTAGTAGTTATAATGCTTGTTTACCTACTTTTTTATCAGAAATACTTTCCATATTCTGCGTATGCAATGAGCGGTGTTAATTGCAGAGGAAAAGAGCTTCTTTGAAGCAGGAATCTTTATTGAACGCTAACATATTGGAAATTAAGGCAATTAAAAGTGAAGAATAATATTAGAAAGTTCTTGACAGATAAGCTATATCATTTTATCTGGCAACAAGATAAGGATGTTTGCACACACAATATTTTTGGGATGCATCAAACAGCACCGAAATAACTTTGTAAACATATAGGAGACAATAGATTATGTCAGAAAAAACTTACACTGCGAGTAATATCAAAGTGCTCAAGGGCTTGGAAGCAGTTCGTAAGCGTCCGGCAATGTATATTGGCGGCACTGGCGAACGTGGGTTACATCATCTTGTTTATGAGGTAGTAGACAATTCCATTGATGAAGCCTTAGGCGGATATTGCGATCTTATTAAGGTAACTATTACCGCTGAGGGAAATATTGAGGTGGACGACAACGGTCGCGGTATTCCGGTTGACATCCAAGAGGATATGGGTGTACCGGCATTGCAGGTAGTGCTCACCGTTTTGCATGCTGGGGGAAAATTTGACCAAAACTCTTACAAAGTATCGGGCGGCTTACATGGTGTAGGTGTATCTGTGGTTAATGCGCTTGCTGAATGGCTGGAGGCTCGTGTTTACACTTCTGGCAAAGAGTATATGATGCGTTTTGAGCGTGGGAAACCTACTACAGATTTGCAGATACTGGGCTCTACAAACCGCAAGGGAACCATTATTACTTTCCGTCCTGATGCCCAGATATTTGAAACTATCGATTTCAGTTTTGATTATTTGACTACGCGGCTCAGGGAGCTTGCCTTTCTCAATAAGGGAGTACGCATCATTCTAAAGGATGAACGTAGCGATAGAATTCACGATTTTAAGTATGACGGTGGCATCAATAGTTTTGTTGAGTATCTCAATCAGAACAAAAAGCCGCTGTTTTCCAAACCTATTCATATTGATTCTGTGCGCGAAAGCATGGAGTTTGAAGTTGCCATACAATACAATGAAGGCTATCAAGAAAACATCTTCAGCTTTGCCAACAATATCAACACTATCGAAGGCGGAACCCATCTTTCGGGGTTCAAGCGCGGGCTAACTTCGGCCGTGAATGCCTATATAAAGAATAATGATCTTTTAAAAAACGAAAAGGTAAGCCCCAGCGGCGAAGATATTCGTGAGGGTCTTACCGCAGTTGTTTCTGTAAAAATTACCAATCCCCAATTTGAGGGTCAAACCAAAACCAAGTTACAAAACACAGATGTCGAAGGTGTGGTGGGTTCAGCAGTTTACGAAAAGCTGATGGTTTATTTTGAAGAACACCCAGCCGAAGCTAAAAACATATCCATGAAGAGCGTGATGGCTGCGCGTAGTCGTGAAGCAGCACGTAAGGCACGTGAGCTAACCCGCAGAAAATCTGTGTTGGAGAGTGGTTCATTGCCGGGCAAATTGGCAGATTGCACAATAAGTGATCCTGCATTAACCGAGCTATTTTTGGTAGAGGGAGATTCTGCAGGAGGCTCTGCCAAACAAGGGAGAGATCGTAGCTATCAAGCCATTCTTGCGCTTTGGGGAAAGATGCTCAATACCGAAAAAGCGCGTATGGATAGGGTATTGAACAACGAGAAAATTCAGCCTATCATATTGGCACTGGGTGCTGGAATAGGGCAGGATTTTGATGTTAGCAAACTGCGTTATCATAAAATAATCATAATGGCAGATGCAGATGTGGACGGAGCTCATATTGCTACATTGCTGATGACTTTCTTCTATCGATATATGCGCCAGATTATCGAACATGGCCATTTATATATTGCCAAACCTCCACTATTTCTGGTACGTAAGGGCAAGCAGAAGAAATATGTATTTTCAGAAGATGATCGCGATGAAGCGATCAGAGAATTTGGTGATAAAGGCGTATTTGTGCAAAGATACAAAGGTCTTGGTGAGATGAATGCGGAGCAACTATGGGAAACTACTATGGATCCTGAATACCGCACGATGATATCCGTTAAAATGGACGACGCTATCGAAGCAGACCGGATGTTTACGATCTTGATGGGTGACGAAGTGGAGCCTCGCCGAGAATTTATCCAGAAAAACGCTCGTTACGTAAAAAACCTTGATATATAATGGAGTTATAGATGTCTGATACAACTAGAATTATTCCTACTCAGATAGAAGAGTACCTCAAACAGGCCTATTTGGATTATTCGATGAGCGTGATTGTATCACGCGCCTTACCAGATATCCGGGATGGGCTCAAACCATCGCAGCGGCGCATTATATACGCCATGCACGAGTTAAATCTTAGCCCTGGCGGTCATTTCCGTAAATGTGCCAAAATCGCCGGTGATACATCGGGTAACTATCATCCTCATGGTGAGCAAGTAGTGTATCCTACCTTAGTGCGTTTGGCACAGCCCTGGAATATGCGCTATCAATTAATAGATGGGCAGGGTAACTTTGGCTCTATCGATGGCGATCCACCCGCAGCAATGCGTTATACAGAAGCACGCATGCAGAAAATTACCACCGAGCTACTTTCTGAATTAGATAAAGATACTGTAGATTTTAAAAACAACTACGATGAAACAAGAAAAGAACCGGTAGTATTTCCCAGTAGAATGCCAAATCTCTTGCTAAATGGTTCTTCAGGAATAGCAGTAGGTATGGCTACCAATATGCCTCCACATAATGCCGCTGAGATATGCGATGCAATTGTTGCCCTTATTGATAACCCCGAACTGGAACCTCTGGAATTGTTACAGTATATAAAAGGTCCAGATTTCCCAATGGGTGGGATCATCTTGGGTACCGATGGCATAAGAGATTATTTCGAAACTGGCAGGGGACGGCTTTTGGTGCGTGGTGAAATAGATGAAGAAACATTGCCGAATGATAGTGAGAGGCTCATTATTCGCTCTATCCCTTATCAGGTAACCACTTCTCTGCTAATTGACCGGATGGTGGAATTGGTAAAAGAAAAGAAGATAGAAGGTATTAGCGATATTCGCGATGAATCTGGCAGAGATGGAATGCGCGTAGTTATTCAGGTAAAACGCAATCACGATGCAATGGTTGTTAAGAATATGCTCTACAAATATACTCAATTGCAAAGCACATTTGGAGTAATTAATCTTTGCCTGATTGATGGAATTCCTCAAGTGGTAAATATGAAAGATATGCTTACCCATTTCATCGAATTCCGTCATGATGTAGTATTGCGCAGAACTCAATTTGAATTGCGTAATGCCGAAGCTAGAATGCATATTTTGGAAGGTTTCCGTATAGCTTTGGATAACTTAGACGAAGTAATCGCAACAATCCGAGCATCAAAAACTCCACCCGAAGCAAGCACAGCATTGCAGGAGAAATTTGGGCTTAGCGAAATTCAGGCAAAAGCAATATTAGATATGCGCTTACAACGTTTAACCGGGATGGAATTAGATAAGATAGAGGAAGAATATCGGGAGCTGCAGAAAACTATAGAGCGTTTACTCGAATTGGTGAATCGCCGCGAATTGCGCATGGATGTTATCAAACAGGAAACTGCTGAGATGAGAGCTAAATATGGAGATGCTCGCCGCACAACCATTCTCGAGGGACACGGAGGTAGCTTCAATATGGAAGATCTCATAGCCGATGAGATGATGGTAGTAACCATTACTCATGATGGTTATGTAAAGCGTTTGCCGGTGGATACCTACAAAGTACAAGGCAGAGGTGGTAAAGGTTTGAGTGCCTCAAATCTGAAAGAATCAGATTTCATTCAGTATCTTTTTGTGGCTAGCGCTCATTCTTACATCCTGCTGTTTACCGATCACGGTATGTGTCACTGGATAAAAGTGTATGAAATTCCGGAAGCAAGCCGCACTGCTCGCGGTAAAGCCATCGTAAACTTGGTGAAGTTTGCCGAAGGCGAAAAAATACGAGCGTTTGTAACCCTGAAGAATTTCCATCCCAAACAAACTATAATTATGTGCACACGCAACGGACTAATCAAGAAAACGGCACTTACAGCCTATTCACGTCCCCGTCGCAATGGAATACGGGCTATCAAGCTTGTAGATGGAGATGAATTGATTGATGCCAGAATTTCCGAAGCAGGAGATGATATCTTATTGGCAACCAGAAACGGATATTGCAACCGCTTTAGCGAAAGAGATATCCGTGCTATGGGTAGAATTACCATGGGTGTGCGCGGCATCCGCCTTAGAGATGAAGACTATGTTATTTCGATGACTTTGGTAAACGCTGGGCAGATCTTAGAAAATGGCGAAGGCTCGGCAACCATACTTGCTGTTAGTGAAAATGGATATGGGAAACGAACAAACATCTCTAACTACACAACAACAAAACGCGGCTCTAAGGGCGTTATAACGCTCAAAACGACCAAGCGCAACGGACATCTGGCTTCTTTGATGATGGTGAGTGATGCCGATGAATTAATGATTATTACTCATGACGGTATGATTATTCGCCAAGCAGTTAAGGAGATCTCTACTATTGGCAGAAACACTCAGGGTGTAAGGTTGATCAATCTCACCAAGGGAGATAAGGTGCGCGATATTTCCTGCGTTCCGCCCGAAGAAACTGACGAAGAAATCTTGGATAAAGAGGTTGAAGAGCTTAAAAAGGCACCGATAATAGATCTCAAAGATCTGGCTACAGAAACCGATAATAACGATGATGAAGATAATGAACAACTTCTGGATGAAGAACTTAGCGATATCGCCGAAGACGATAACGAAGAATCTAGTAATTAGTATAATGTTCTTAGTATTGGCAGGATGCTCTGTTAGTAGCTTCCTGCCTATGCCGGGCAACTATACAATTGAAGAAGGATTTGCAATCTTGAGGACGGATAGCCTGCAGGTGGTTGTCCGTCCGCAATCTTATCGGGGCTCCAATCGGGATATTGGCAACAAGTTTTTCTCTATGTATGTGATGGTGCGCAACATCTCAAACGGCAAGATCAGAATTCCCAGAGAAAGTTTTAGTATTGTATCCGATGCAAAACAATATGATTATATACCCCTAGATTTTGTGTTAGGAAGTCAACAACAGCAGTTGTATCTAGATCAGTGGCAAGATCCCTTCAATCCCGATCCTCTTATTACAGATGAGCTAGAAAGGAATCTGGACCAGTATTACGAATTGATGGCAGCCTATTTCTCTTTTGGAGATTTGCAACCTGGAGCTAGTAAGGAAGGATACTTATTCTATGGGAGGGAATTGAATCGAGCTCGGCATATGGTATTCGATGCTTTGGGAGAACCGATCCAGTTTATTAGATAATATAGACCGTTAAATAATTGGGGCATGGGGGTTAAGAATGGTGGGTAGGCATAATTCTTGTATGCAAAAACCATGCTAAAATGCCTACTTAAGCATTTTAACTCTAAACTGTATTTTGGGATTAGTACAATTAGAACTTGTGTTTAGGGTCTACCAACGGCATAATAGCTAAATCCCATTTCTCTTAAGGTTTTGGGATTATATTGGTTACGTCCATCAAAGATTACGGCTTCTTTTAAGTGCTTTTTAATCCTGTTAAAATCCGGGTAGCGGAATTGTCGCCATTCTGTTAGCAGTAACATGCCGTTAGCATTATCCAATGCCTCATATTCGTCATTGCAAAGAGTAATCTTGGGGTCTGCACCGAAGATGCGTTTTGCTTCATTCATGGCTGCGGGATCATAAGCCCGGATGCTTGCTCCTGCCTCACGCAGAGCTTTGATTGTGACAATGGAAGGTGCTTCGCGCATATCATCGGTTTGAGGCTTGAAAGCCAAACCCCAGATCGCAAAGGATTTTCCAGTAAGATCCTGTCCGAAGTGGGAGAGCACCTTTTGGGTTAGAATCATCTTTTGATCGTGATTAACATCCTCAACTGCTTCTAAAATTCTACTTTTGTATCCAGTTTCTTTTGCCATGTGAATAAGGGCTTTAATATCTTTGGGAAAGCAGCTTCCACCATAGCCTATGCCGGGATATATGAACTTATAGCCGATGCGGCTGTCGCTACCAATGCCATTGCGGACTTCTTCAACATCTGCTCCATATGCTTCGCAGAGCTTGGCAATCTCGTTTATAAAAGATATCTTTGTGGCTAAGAGAGCGTTGGCGGCATATTTCGTCATCTCGGCAGACCGGATACTCATAATAATTACTCTGTCGTTAGTACGGTTGAAAGGTGCATAAAGTGTATGCATAATACTGGCGGCTTTATTGCTATCGGTTCCAATTACTACTCTATCGGGATGCATAAAGTCATCAATAGCGGCCCCTTCTTTGAGGAACTCGGGATTTGAAACCACATCAAAACTATGCTTTTTCCCCTCTTTATTTATCACTTCTTGAATTTTGGCTTTTACCTTATCGGCAGTACCAACCGGCACAGTGGATTTATCTACGATAATCTTGTAGTCATCTATATATTGGGCAATTTCGGCGGCAGCGTTTAATACGTGAGAAAGATCTGCGCTTCCATCTTCATCAGGAGGAGTACCAACCGCAATAAACAGAATAAGAGATTTTTCCACTGCGGATTTGATATTTGTGCTAAAACTCAATCTGCCATCTCGGACATTGCGGTGGACCATAGCGTCTAAACCCGGTTCAAAAATGGGGATTTCTCCATTATTGAGCATTTCGATCTTGCGGCTGTCCTTATCGATACAGATTACGTCGTTTCCCATATCGGCAAAGCAAGCACCACTGGTGAGCCCTACATATCCGGAACCTATAACGGCTAATTTCATTGATATTCTCCTAAAAGATTTCTGTAGTATTTTACAACCTCAGGGATGCCTCGATCCAAACTGTATTCAGGCGCCCAATTGAGTACATGTTTTGCTTTTTGAATGTTCAACATCGAGCGATGTAGGTCACCTTTACGGGCGGGTGCGATTGAGGGTTCGAGCGTGGATCCGAGTTGAGAACGGATTTCATTGTACAGAGTAAGCGTAGTGGTGGGAATACAGGTACCGATGTTGAAAGCTTCCTTACTGCCTTTATCAAATGCCAGAAGGTTTGCCTTTACAACATCAGCGACATACACATAATCCCGAATCATGCCATCAGGCTCATTGGGATAAACGTTTAAAGTACAGGATTCACCCCGAATCAACTTTTCTGTGAAGATCGATACAACACCCGCTTCACCATGTGATACCTGACGGGGACCATAGACATTGGCGTAGCGCAATACTGTGTAATCCAAACCATAATGATGGTTGTAAAAATATAAATAGTCTTCTCCTACCATTTTGTTGATGGCATAAACAGAAATTGGACGGGGTGAAAAAGTTTCGGAGGTAGGGTACTCGTCCGCTTCTCCGTACATTGCTCCTCCGGATGAGATGTATATTACTTTCTTGACCTTATGTTGCACACTTGCCTGTAACAAGTTAATAAGCCCTTTAACGTTTATTTCGGCATCTGTAAGTGGATCTTCTATGGAAAGAGGAACCGAGATTTGAGCGGCATGGTGATCTATGATATCTGGCTGCTCTTCAGCTATTACATTACTAAGGGCAGGATCGCATATATCCATCTCAACAAATTTGGCTTTGGGGTTCAAGTTGCGTTTATATCCGGTTCGGAGGTTATCTACAACAACCACTTCGTGTCCCCTTTCTATACAAGCATCAACCAAATGTGATGCAATAAATCCAGCTCCTCCGGTTACTAATATCTTCATCTCTATACCTCTTCAATCTCGTATTTACCAATTATTTGAACATCTTTGGGATCTATCTTCACCATCACGGCTTGACGTAATATCTCTACCTGCAAACGCACTTCAGATATTTTGTCGTGTCCTTCAACCATACCTCTCATGCCCCTAAAGCTTCCGCTAACTATTTCTACTTCCAAACCCTTAGAAAGCCAAAGCACTTTTTGCAGAGGAACATCTTTTTTGTTGGCAAAACATATGCGCGATAGGTCGTCTAATAACTCTTGTTGATTTATCACGCGAATAAAGCTTACTACATATCCAGATATGGACACACATTCCTTGTCCTTAGCGGAAAGCACCATAAAAATATATCCGGGAAACATGGGGAGAGTGGTTTTCACTTTTTGGCGCTGGTAAACTCGGGTTTTCTTTATCTGAGGAAGGTAGTAATGAATGCTATTTTTGCTTGCATAATCTGCTAATTTCTTTTCACAGCGGGGTTTGCAATACACAACAGACCAGCGTTTATCCTCAGTAGGTATTACCAACTCACCAAATAGTTCATTGATAATTACTGGTTTATGGCTAGACACAAGTATTTTACCTCAATAACGGTAGTGATCCGGTTTATATGGTCCTTCAACAGGGACTCCAATATACTCTGCTTGCTTAACGGTAAGATGGGTTAGCTGAACACCCAGTTTTGCCAAATGGAGGCGGGCAACTTGCTCATCGAGATGTTTGGGTAAGGTATATACTCTGTTTTCGTGAGGATTTTGCCACAGCTCAATTTGAGCTAAAACTTGATTTGTAAAGGAACAACTCATCACAAAGGATGGATGACCAGTGGCATTTCCCAAGTTTACTAGGCGACCTTCAGAGAGAAGGATTATTGCTTTCTCATTTGGAAGCTTAACGAGGTCAACCTGAGCTTTGATTTGCTCCCGTTCCACGCCATCCATATCATACAACTTGTTTACCTGAATCTCGTTATCAAAATGACCAATATTACAAACGATGGCACTATTCTTCATCTTAAGCATGTGGTCTACCCTAATCACGTCACAGTTTCCGGTTGCTGTAACAAAGATATCGGCACACTCTACCATATCATCCAAAGTACGTACCTCAAAACCCTCCATGGCAGCTTGTAGGGCACATATTGGATCTATTTCGCTTACTACAACACGAGCGCCAAATCCTCTCATGCTCTGTGCGCAGCCTTTGCCAACATCTCCATAACCACATATCATCACGGTTTTACCCGCAACCATTACGTCTGTACCCCGTTTGATGCCATCGGCAAGGCTTTCCCGACAGCCATAGAGATTGTCGAATTTACTTTTTGTTACACTATCGTTTACGTTGAAAGCGGGAAAGAGCAGCTTACCCTGTTGCATCATCTGATACAGGCGATTTACCCCAGTTGTTGTTTCTTCGCTTACACCCTTCAGGTTTTTGGCGATTCTATGCCAGCGGTTAGTATCCTCCTCAAGATGGTTGATAATCAATTCTTGAACCAGCTTGAATTCTGGATTGTCGCTGTCGGCAATCGGCAATACTCCATTACCTGCGTAAAGCTCTTCTAAGCGATAGCCTTCGTGTACCATCAAAGTAGCATCGCCACCATCATCAACTATCAGATCACAAGTGTCTTGATGCCAGTTGAGTGCCTGAAAAGTACACCACCAGTATTCTGCTAGGCTTTCACCTTTCCAGGCAAATACCGGAATGCCACGCTCTACCATTGCAGCCGCAGCATGGTCTTGTGTGCTAAAGATATTACAGCTTGCCCAGCGGACTTCTGCTCCCAGTTCGACCAGAGTTTCGATGAGAACGGCAGTTTGGATGGTCATATGTAAGCTGCCGGTAATTTTGGCTCCGGAAAGTGGTTTTTGTGTAGCAAATCGTTCGCGAAGAGCAATTAGTCCAGGCATCTCAATTTCCGCAAGGATAATTTCTTGGCGACCGTACTTTGCCAGGTTCAAATCGGCAATTTTGTAATCCATGCTTTACCTCATAGCAGTTAAGCAGTAGGCGCGATAACCTAAAATTGAGCATCGCGCCTTATAATATGTACTACTAATTATCTACGGTTGCGATCTCTTCCGCCACCTCTACGATCTCTATCTCCACCTCTGCGGTAATCATCCCGACGGGGAGGAGCAGGTCTATCTTTGGGAGCATTAGGATCGGGCTCCGGATTTCCGGGAATTCCTTTCATGGTAAGGGAGAGCTTGCCTTTATCCATGCCCAGAGCCTTTACTTTTACTACGTCACCAAGTTTAACCATGTCTTCAGGATGACCAATGCGGGAAGTGTGCATCTGAGAAACGTGCACCATACCTTCTTTGGCTCCGCCCAACACTTTCACGAACACGCCATAAGGCTCTATACGCGTTACGGGTCCTTCAAACTCATCACCCGGTTCGGGATCGATGGCAATACCTTTGATAATTGCTTTGGCTTTTTCGATAGAATCTTTATCTGGAGAAAGGATTCTTACTGTGCCGTCATCTTGGATATCTATGCCTACTTGGCAGCTTTCGATAATGGATTTTATCATTTTTCCGGCAGGTCCTATTATCTCGCCGATCTTATCGGTAGGAACCTTGAAGCTTTCTATTCTAGGAGCCGTAGGGGATAAATCGTCTCTTGGATTGGAAATACATTCTGCCATTTTATCCAAAATGTAGAAACGCGCACGTTGAGCCTTATCTAGGGCAATGCGCATAATATCTTTGGTGATACCTTCAATCTTGATATCCATCTGCATGGCAGTAATCCCGTTACGGGTTCCGGCACATTTGAAATCCATATCCCCCAGATGATCTTCCAGACCCATGATATCGGTAAGGACCACGTATTTTTCGCCTTCCATTATCAGTCCATTGGCAATACCGGCTACTGGGGCTTTTATAGGTACGCCGGCAGCCATCATCGCCAGGCATCCGCTACAAATCGAAGCCATAGATGATGAGCCGTTAGATTCCAGTATATCCGAGACAATTCGCATAGTATAAGGGAATTCTTCGGCACTTGGCAACACGGCTTTTAAGGCGCGCTCGGCAAGGTTTCCATGACCAAGCTCACGTCTGCCTGTGGGGCCCATACGTCCAGCTTCGCCCACGCTGAAGGGTGGGAAATTATAGTGTAGATAAAAGCTTTTTTTATATTCTTCTTCAAGAGTGTCTATCACTTGTTCATCGCTGCCACCACCTAAAGTTACGGTTCCCAGCGATTGTGTTTCGCCTCTAGTAAATAAAGCAGATCCGTGAACACGGGGTAAGATGTCTATTTCACAGGTAATATCGCGAATATCATCCAAACCACGTCCATCTACCCGGAAATGCTTATCTAAAATGGAAGCGCGTACATAGCGACGAATCAGTTCATGGAAAGCTTCTTTATAGGTTTTTTCGTTTTCTTCAAACAGATCTTCACCATCTTCTGCCAAATGTTTTTCCAGCATTTCTTCTTCGAGCGCATCAAAGGCATCCTGACGTTCTTGTTTGCCTAGTATTGTAGCAGATTCTGCAATGCGATTACCATAATCGGCTTCCATTTTTTCCAACAACTCGTTAGGCATTTCTATTAGTTTAACTTCAACCTTTTCTTTGCCACAAGCACTTACAATCTCTTTCTGAAAAGCGCAAAGAGTTTTAACGGCTTCGTGGCCGGTATAAACCGCATCCAGCATTGTTTCTTCAGATAACTCGCTGGCGGCAGATTCTATCATAACCACCGAATTTGCGCTACCGGCAACGGTAAGATTAAGTTTAGATTCATCCCGCAGGCGTTTTACATCTGGATTTATTACGAATTCATTATCAATATACCCTACTGTAAGTCCGGCTATGGGTCCGTGGAAGGGGATATCGGAGATGGAAAGCGCCAGAGATGCGCCCAATACGCCGAGATTGGCAGGATCCACTTCGCCATCGTAGGATAACACATTCAATACTACATGAACTTGATTTCTAAATCCTTCGGGAAATAGTGGACGGATGGAGCGATCAATCACGCGGGCCTGCAAAGTAGCATCGGTGGAAGGCTTGGCTTCACGTTTAAAAAAGCCTCCGGGAATCTTACCGGCGGCATACATCTTTTCAATAAAATCTACTGTTAGAGGAAAGAAATCCTGATTTTCGGATGCTTCTTTGCTCATAGTAGCGGTTACCAGAACGGCAGTTTCTCCCAATTGCAGATATACACTGCCATTGGCTTGCTTTGCCATTTTACCTGTTTCGGCTATTAGTTTGCGGCCAAAGAAATCTATCTCTCGCCGAGTAATATTAAAATTATGCATTTAGTCTCCTTGCTTTGTGCCAGGGAGAACAAGCAATAGGCAAAGTGGTTGCCGTATTCAACCCTTTTGCTTATTGCTAATTACTCCCGGGTACGATTATTTGGTGTTCCAAAAAAGAAAGTGGCACCCTGCCTGCGCCGGGCATCCACTTTCAACTATTCAAATTATCTTGGCTGAGTAATTACTTTCTGATGCCAAGCGCTTTGATCAAACTACGGTAACGATTGATATCCTTCCGTTTTAAATAATCAAGTAAGCGCCTGCGCTGCCCGATCAGCTTTAACAGTCCCCGGCGGGTCGAGAAATCTTTTGAGTGCACTTTTAGGTGCTCTGTGATATCTTGGATGCGTTTGGTAATCATCGCGACCTGTACTTCAGGGGATCCAGTATCTGATTCATGGAGTTTAAACTCTGCCATGATAGCCGTTTTGGCCTCAGGT
>JAJBBD010000171.1 GCA_020532355.1 Candidatus Cloacimonadota bacterium
AAAAACTATGTTAACAATGATTATCCAATACCGAATATTAGTATCTCCGGATCTGGATTCTGTATTAGCAAGCTTTGGTATTTCCGCGCAGGATTTTGAGCGGATAACGATTGAGCAATTGGCGAAAATGGAGCTGAAGTGATGTGTCTTCCAGGTGCCACGAGCCACATCCAATACTTTTTTGTATGCGTCTATCACTATGGACGATAAGCTCTTAGCACTTCAGAACGTTCGCAGAGCGAAAATTGAGCTTGACTTTATAGCCAGTTGGCTATATCTTGTATTTGTGAGATGAAGATAGTATATCAGAGTGATAAAATCCTTGCTTCGATCAAAGATGTTGAGCGTAAGCGACCGGATTTGTTTGTGCAGTTAAAACTTCTGATCGAAAAACTCAATGGCTTTGATTACGATGATTTGATGATGGAGATTGATTCACAGCTAAAAAAGAGTGATAGAGATCCTAGCAAAGTGATAAAGAAGATACCCAAGTTTCATGTTTATGAGTTCAGAATTCCGCCTCATCATAGACGTGGTGTGTTGCGAATTCAGTTCATTATTGAGGAAGATCGTTGGACTTTATGTTTCACCAGGGTGTGGATTAAACCGCACAGCCCAAAAGATAAAAGAAAGAAAAAATGATAAAAGAAGGGGGAGAAATGGCAAACTCAAAAAAGGTATGGCTTCACAAGCATAATGAGTCCGCGAAAGAGCTGAATATAGATTTCTCTTTGATCCCCAAGTGGAAACGGGATCTAATCGATATTGTTGCAGAGCTCTCTGTGAAAAGAATCAAACTAAGGATGACTCAGGACGAACTGGCTAAGAAGATGGGTGTGAAGCAACCTGTGGTAGCCAGGTTTGAACACATGGGCCGGACGCCCGGGCTGGAATCAATCTATAGGTATGCTGAAGGGCTGGGCGTGGAGCTCAAGCCGCTGCAATTTGCCGAGGCATTCCGCTTTCCCAAGCCTGAGGATGAAGAAGAAGATTACCCTGCTGAGCTGTATGCCCCCTGGCAGAAAAATGTGTATGGCATAGTAGCGGATCTGGCAGTATATCGGATAAAACAAAGAGTGAGTCAAGCTGAACTGGCAAAGCGCATGGGCACCAGTCAATCCGTGATTACCCGCTTTGAGAGAATGGGCAGAATTCCCACCATTGAGTTCATCTACAAAGTAGCCGCTGCATTGGGGGTGGAACTGGAAGGGCTGAAGGTAATTGAAGTTCAGCAGCGCAGTATTGAATTTGCATGTTCCTCAGATTCAATCAGCGTTACAATTCAATCTGATATTGTTTCGAATTTGGTTGAACAGGTAATACAGTGTAACTTCGATAAGGAAATGGACACTACTAATATCACGGAATTCAAAATATACATTCCTAGCCAAGTCATAGCATTTGAGAAATTCGAAATATCAAATGAGGGCATTGATTGTGTTGTTGAGTTAAATAGCTCAGATGAATCACAGAACACAGAGACACTAGTGTTTACGAAAGATTACCTGACAGCAGCTTAAAAGGATGTCAAAATGAACAAACAAGAACAGCCCGGAATAATTGTGAAGTCGATCCATCAGCGTAAGTGTAGCTTTGAGAGAAGACAGGGGAATAGAGGTCCATTAGCCAACAACTTTGCTTTCAAATATGGGTATCGGATTCTGGATGATGGATGTGGCATTGCTGAGCTGACGCTATCGGTGAAGGGGATCAATAAGGAATCAAAAGAAGATATATTTGATTCTGAGATTACCTACATAGGCATGTTTAGCTACATTGAAGGTTCTGAGAACATGAGTATGGAAGACTTTCTGGCCAATAACGCGCCTGCACTACTAATGCCATACATCAGAGAGAGTCTTTCGAGTTTAAGTGCCAAAGCAGGCCTGCCGGTGGTATATCTGCCTCCGATCAATATAGTTGCCCTATTGAATCAACAAGCCATTAAGAATCAAGGGTAAAATACATTTCTAAAGTTGCAATGGTGTATCACTATCTATGATTATTGCGTTTTCGGGATCTAAGCTGTTTCGGCATCGTTAGTCTCTGATCCATGTATCCTTAATAGGCAAATATTATGCTGTTCGGATTTGTATCAAGAGGGAACCGGAGCAATTGCCAAAGCTTTCGATATTTGCTTAGAAAGACAGACGCACCATCTTGGCGCGTTAATTATTATAAAGCGGCAGGATGGCGTTTCTACTTTATTGCAAGATGTAGCTTGTAAACCGTTATCTTTTAAGGTTTTCACCAATGTTTCTCATTATATGATTCAAGCTACCTTTAGGCTAGGTTCATCGGAACATTATCCCGTTTAGCCCGATGATCTCCCGATGAAGCTTAGATAATTGTGACTTAACTCCTTAAGCAATGCCCTTAATTCATGCCCGTAGTATGTCTACTTATAAACGGATTAGTAAAAAAACGCCGCATCGTGTATCTTATGAATACTATAGAAATAGTGCTATCTTACGATATGAAGGTCTCTCCTTGACAATAGTATGGCATTGGGCATTTATGGATCGGGAGGAAAAGAATGGATAGTACCGGATTATCGGATAAGAGAATAATAGCGTTGGTAGATTGCAATAATTTCTACGTATCATGTGAGCGCGTATTCAATCCGAAACTCCAGAAAGTACCAGTAGCAATACTTTCAAATAATGATGGCTGCATAGTATCGCGCAGCAATGAGATCAAAGCGCTCAAAATTCCAATGGGGGCTCCTGGATTTAAGCATGAAGCATATATTGCCAAGCATAATGGAGTGTTACTATCTTCAAACTATGCTCTTTATGGCGATATGAGTGCTAGGGTGATGGATGTTTTTTCTATGTTTTCTCCGTCTGTGGAGATATATTCAATTGATGAGGCGTTTTTGGATCTCACTGGTATGAGAGAAAATGATTGGGAAGCTTGGGGCAGAAATCTTAAGCATACTGTTTTTCGCCGCACTGGCATTCCAGTGTCGGTAGGAATTGGTTCCAGCAAAACGCTGGCTAAGGTTGCTAATCATCATGCCAAAAAGATTCCGGCGTTTAAAGGTGCACTGTCAATACTGGATAATCATCGTTGTGAAGAGGCTTTACGCAGGATGCCGGTGGGGAAGATATGGGGAATAGGCAGACAATATGATAAGTTCTTGCGCCAAAACAAGATTGATACCGCTTTGCAATTGCGAGACGCAGAAGAGAAATTTATAAATCACTATTTGACCACAGTGGGACATAAGACTGTATTGGAATTGAGAGGCTTTTCCTGTATTGATTTGGATGAAGCCCCTTCTTCAAAAAAGAGCATTGTAAGCTCTCGTTCTTTCGGCAGACAAGTAGATAGGATGGACGAGCTCGAAGAAGCGATTTCTACCTATGTAAGCAGAAGTGCAGAAAAATTGCGCCAACAACACTCTGTGGCGGGTCATCTGATGGTTTTCCTTTCCACAAACCGATTTAAGGAAGGACCCCAATACAACAACTCTCTTTCCACAACTTTATTTCCTCCCACCGCCTATACTCCGTTAATGATCCGTGAAGCGCTAAAACTTCTTTCTGAGCTGTACTTACCTGGTTTCGAATACAAAAAAGCGGGAGTGATGTTGGCAGATATAATCCATGAACGCGATGTTCCACTTAGTTTTATGGAAGAAAACTACTTGGATGATAACAGGGTAAAACTCATGCGGGCAGTAGATAAGCTGAATGCACGGCTTGGGCGAGATACAGTATGCTATGCCAGCAACGGCATTAAAAAAGAATGGCAAATGAAGCGAGCTCGCTTGAGTCCACGCTATACTACCAATTGGAAAGACCTGCCCAGGGTAAAGTAATGAAATATACAATCGATAAAGACCTGAGTGTTTCCATCAAGATTCTACGCAGCGAATTTATTGCCTTCCTCTATAGAGTGGAAGATCTCAAGCAGGCACAGCAGTTATTGCATGAACACCAAGCTCGATATCAGAATGCAACACATAACTGTTATGCCTATGTACTGGGTTACAATGGGGAAATTCAATACTATTCGGATGCTGGAGAACCTGGGGGCACTGCCGGAAAGCCTATTTTAAACAGCCTCTTACGAAACGAGCTTTCAGGAGTGTTGGCGGTAGTCACGCGCTATTTTGGCGGTATTAAGTTGGGGGTTAAAGGACTTATCGAAGCCTACTCGCAAGTTACATCCGAAGCAATTGCCTCTGCTGGATTGGTAGAATATCAAAAATATCTGCGTTTAAGGCTAAAAACATCTTACTCATATTTGGAGGGAATCCGCCATCAACTGGAAAAATATCATGCGGAAGAATTAGAAGTTCAGTATGCTGAAAAAGTACAGCTTAAAATAAAGATCCCAGAAGAAGAGTACCAAGAGTTGATGGAATTTTTGGATGGCTATAAGGCACTGAATAAATTAGTTTATTTCTTGGAGGAATAAATGAGAAGATTATTTTTGTTTTGCACTATTCTGATCCTTGTTTCGTTTGGATATTCGCAAACTCGCTTGATAAACACCAAAAACTTGGAGTATCTTGATGTAGAGCAATTGGTTGCAAACTTAGCAGAGTACGATGTGTTATTCTTTGGAGAATGGCACGGAAATAAAGAACTTCACAAGATGCAAAAAGAACTGAGCTCAGCCTTGCTAAAATCCAACCGCAAAGTGGTGTTCTCTTTTGAGATGTGGGAACGCGATACACAAGAGCTTTTGAATATGTATGTTGCGGGTAAGCTGGATGAGAAGAGCTTTCTCAACGAGAGTAGAGCTTGGGAAAACTTTGAAGATTATAAACCTATGCTAATTATGGCACAAGATAATAATCTCAAGGCTATTGCAGCGAATATTCCTCGCTCTTATGCTTCCAGGATTGCACGCGAAGGATGGGAGTTTGTGGATGAATTGCCTCCATCCCAAAGAAGATACATTGCGCAAAGCTTTAGCGCTCCTGAAGATGATTACAGAAACAACTTCTATAGCTTGATGCAAAATATGAGCGGACATGAAATAACAGAAGAGTCTCTAGAGAGATTCTATAAAGCGCAATGCATTAAAGACGATACTATGGCAGAAAGTATTGCGGCAGCTATCCGCAACAATCCTCAACACAAATTAGTGCACTTCAACGGCGATTTCCATTCTCGTTCTTATCTGGGTACTGTTTCCAGATTGCAGAAGTTGATGCCCGAGCTCAAGATTGCCGTTCTTAGCCCAGAATCCGTTGAGGACATTACCAAGCCAGATCTATCGGAAGATATTGATAGTGTGGCAAATTTCATCCTCTTAATCCAAAATGAAAAGAATAAGGAGAATAAATGATTCGCAAGGCTATGCATGCAGGAACATTCTATCCCCGCTTTGGTAATCAAATTCATGATCAGATAAGTAAATGGATCCAAGAAAGCGTTCCCTCACCATCCAATGAACGCTGTTTAGGACTGGTTGTGCCACATGCAGGATACATTTATTCGGGCGCATGTGCGGCTTTAGGTTTTGCTAGCGCAGCCAACGAAAGGTTCGATAGCATTATTGTAATCCATCCCTCACATCGAGGTATCCATTTCGATTTTTCGGTATCTCCATTCACAGAATACGAAAGCCCCTTAGGAAATCTGCCCTTAGATGGAGAATTATACAAGCAGCTAAGTGTTTCCGGAACTCCCAATGTGCATCTTGATTATCACCAATTAGAGCACTCTTTAGAAATCCAATTACCCCTTATAAAATACTTCTTTCCCCAAAGCAGCATCTGCCCGATTATGATTGGCAACCAAGTACCTCCTGTAGCAGAACGCTTGGCAGAGTTACTGTACGACCTTATCTATAAATCCAGCAAGCGTATTTTGATAGTGGTTTCTACAGATCTCTCCCACTACCATGCAGCCAGCAAGGCAGAAGAGATGGATATGAGGCTGGTTAATTTGGTGAAAAGCTTGGACCCGGAGGGGCTTTGGGATAAAGCACAAACCGGAAAACTTGAAGCTTGTGGCATCGGAGGAGTTATGACCCTGCTACAATTTGCACATAACTACAGTTTAGCAAAGGCAAGAATAATCAGTTATACCCATTCCGGCAAGGTTTCGGGGATGAATAATCAGGTGGTAGGCTATCTGGCAGCAAGAGTATTCGTTTAGGAGATAAATATGTTTAGCGCAAAGCAACGCAAAGATTTGTTGGATTTTGCTGCCGCGGTAATTAAAAATCGTTTGGATGGCAGCCAATATAACATACCCCAGGATGATGTATTTCAAGTGCGACGAGGTATCTTTGTAAGCTTACATAAGCATGGTGAGCTGAGGGGATGCATCGGTTACATTCAACCCTATAAAAACATTGTGGATTCGGTGCGGGAGATGGCACTGGCGGCAGCATTCAGAGATCCGCGCTTTCGCCCACTTACGCTAAAGGAGTTTGGCGATATTCAGATAGAGATATCCATCCTTACAGAACTCGAGCCCATAACAGATGTAGAAAGAATAGAAATTGGGGCTGACGGTTTGTATCTGGAGCATCCCGATGGCAGTGGTTTGCTCCTGCCTCAAGTAGCTGTAGAATGGAATTGGGATCGGCTTGAGTTTCTCACGCATCTGTGTAGGAAAGCGGGATTGGCTGATGGGGCTTATAAAGATTCTCAAGCCCAACTGTATCGCTTTGGAGCGGAAATCTTTGCTAATGCTAATGTGCTTGATTAAGCAGTTCTAAACAATCAATCAGGCAGATTCGAGAGCAGAAATGTCACAGTATCAGAATGCAAGGAATTTCTGCAAGTGAGGATTGGTAAAACGGAAGAGCCTCCATTGCCCACAGTGACGAAGCTTTTTGGCAATTACCCTAACCCCTTCAATCCTGAAACTACGATTAGCTTTGACCTAGCAGAACAATGCCCTGTGACAATCGAGGTGTTCAACATCAAGGGGCAAAAGGTAAGAACTCTTGTGAGAGATAGCTATGCCCCAGGGCATCATTCAGTGGTCTGGAATGGGACCGATAGCAACGGAAAACCTGTGTCTTCAGGAGTGTATTTCTATAAGATGAGCACACCAAATCAAGTCTCAACACAGAAAATGCTACTTCTTAAATAGCTTAATAATGGGGCGGTTAACCCCGCCCCATTTCAGATAAGGATAAGATATGAAAATCCACTTTCTATTATTAATCCTGATGCTACCAACCATTGCATTATGCACAACAAGAACCGTATCTTTGGATGGCTCACAGCAATATACAAGCATACAATCCGCAGTTAATGCTTCTGTGCATGGGGATGTGGTTCAAGTCTATCCTGGACGCTACGAAGAGAAC
>JAJBBD010000172.1 GCA_020532355.1 Candidatus Cloacimonadota bacterium
ACGCTTTCCGCATTGCTGAGATTTTAGGTATGCCCAAAGACATTATGCATCTGCTATCCCAAAAATCGTGATGTCCACAATTAGTTTACAGCAGTGCAGCAAACTTGCACTTGAAACCGGAAGAGTCATTTTAGAAAGCGGGGGTGCCACAAATCGTGTGGAATTGATGATGCATAAGGTTTGCACCGGTCTTGGATATCCGGATTGCGAATCTTTCGTAACCCCCACTGGTATATTTCTTTCCATCAGTGATGGTGATACTGAGCTAAGCACCAGAATCAAACGGATCGATCAAAGACGGATGGATCTTGGCAGAATAACTGAAGTTAGCCGTATTGTCAATTTCCTCTACACTTACAAGGATGACACACATATAGACGGGAAGTCTAAAAGAGACTATTTTAAGGCTGAGCTAGCCCGTGTTAAAGATCAGAAAACATATCCTATGTGGCTAAGTAACCTCTGTGGAGCAGGCACTAGCGGCTTTTTTTGCTTACTTTTTGGAGGTTCTTGGACCGAGTTTCTTGTAGCCCTCGTGGTAGGATTCTTGGTTGCTACCAGTCTCAAATACATATCCCGGCTTCCGGTAAACAGCTTTCTTCTTAATGCCCTCGCAGCTGCGCTAATTGTGCTTATTAGTAAAACCATAGATATCTGGGTGCCATTCCTTCGCCTCGATTTTATTATTATCGGTGGTATTATGATTCTAGTGCCAGGACTTCAAATAGTTAATGCCATTCGCGATACCATGAGTGGAGATCTTGTGGCTGGAACTGCTCGTGGCGTGGAAGCCATCATTATTACTACCGCTATCGTAGCAGGTAGCGGAGCCATGCTGAAGCTTTGGGAAATACTATCTTAGGGAATGTATGATGCGTCCTTTTGATCTTCTAACTCTCATGCAATTCGCTTGGGCATTTTTGGCAATACTGGGATTCTCTGTTCGTAGCAATCTTCGGGGAATTCGTATTCTCTTTACCAGTTTGGGGGGCGGAATCTGTTGGGCGAGCTATCTAATTGTTTTGTACTATACTAAGTCTATGTTGCTTTCAGTGTTTATTGCGATTATCATAGTATGTATATATTCGGAAGTAGTTGCCAGATTAATGCAAACTCCGGTTTCGGTATTTGTGATCTGTGTAATTATTCCCTTAGTTCCGGGTCGTACATTATACTATGCAATGAATGCCTATATAAATGGGCAAACATCTCAAGCATCGAGGCTAATTTTTGATACGCTAATGATTTCCGGAACCATTGCAATTGCCATCGCAATAGTGGCTTCTGCAACTCAATTGTTCATGCGATTGAGACAACGATGATTAACAAGGAGTTAATAATAATATGAATAAATCTGTAAAACAAAAGCAATTAGAAGAAAGAATCCTAAAACTTCTCACGGGAAAAGCGCTAAAAACTGCTGAGATTCTTTTTGACGATCCTGAGCTTCAAGCCATGCAAGAATATGCTAACATCGTTTCCATAAAAAGACTAGGCTACAATGATCACGGACCAGTGCACATGCGCAAAGCTACCATTAATGCAATCAAGATGTTCAAGCTCTTAAACGATGCTGGCATCCTGATGAACCTTGAGAAAGAACGGGTAGGCAGCGCAAACGATTCTTTGGTGGGTGTAATTATGGCATCTCTACTACATGATTTGGGTATGACAATAGCTCGGGATAGCCATGAATTTTTAAGTATTCAGATCGCTACCCCATATATCAATAAAGTGTTGGATTCCATACACGAACCGGATGAGTATAACCTCAAGGCGGCAATCCGTTCCATCGCCATTGAAGGCATTTTTGGACACATGGCAACCCACAAAATTCATTCTCTGGAAGCCGGATTGGTGCTTATCGGCGACGGTAGCGATATGGAAAAAGGCAGAGCACGCATTCCCGCTATGCTATCCACAAAAGTCCGTCCTGGAGATATTCATCGCACTTCAGCTTCTGCCATCCAGAAAGTACGCATCATTAAAGGCGAAGAAAAGCCGATCCGCATTGAAGTTGAAATGAATGCCTCAGTTGGATTTTTCCAAGTTGAAGAAGTATTTTTCCCCAAGATTAATATCAGTCCGGTTAAGCCATTTATTGAGCTTTTTGCCGGTGTTACCGACAGAGAGCAATTACGCTATTTATAATGCCATTTACAAAGTCTTTATTTATTGAAGGCTTATATCATATTGTGTTTATGTCGCGGGAGTAAAAGATATCTGCTGTGTTTTTTGCACAGAGGAAAGTCCGGACACCTTGGGCAGGATACTTCCTAACGGGAAGCTGCAGTAATGCAGAGCTAGCTCCACAGAAACAAACCGCACAGCATCATTTCGGTGCTATGCAAGGGTGAAATGGTGGTGTAAGAGACCACCGGTGCCATTGGCGACAGTGGCAGCCAGGAATGCCTTATCCGGTGCAATGCCAAATAGGGAAGCTACGGTGCGCCCACACCGCTTCCGGGTAGGCAGCTTGAACCAAAGCGTGAGTTTTGGTCCAGATGGATAGATATCAAATCCCCTTGGGGATTACAGAATCCGGCTTATTGAACTCCCGCGAATTGTTTCAACTCAAACCAGGCTCAAGTGTTTTACAGCTTGTTTTAGCTCAAGCTGGCTCAAAGCTAGTAGATTTATGATATCGGCTCGATGGTAACAGCAGTTCCGGATGCGGAAACCATCAACATGCTCTGTCCTACCACCTCATAATCTATATCAACTCCAATCACAGCATTCGCACCCATACGGGCAGCAAGCTGTTTCATTTCGTTGACTGCATCTGCTCTTCCTTCGCGTAGTTTGCTTTCATAGGCACCACTGCGTCCTCCAACAATATCGGTTATAGACGCCATTAAATCGCGCAAGATATTGGCTCCCATGATAGTTTCTCCGGTAACGATATCATGGTAACTAACAATCTTGTATCCATCAAGGGTGGGGGTTGTGGAAACAATCATAATCAACTCCTTTTACACTAAGATTGTGTGTTTTGCTACAATGCCCAGATCTGAGCGGTAGTTATACAAAATATTTTCAGCTTTCTTCACGCAATTTTTTCCACCAGGCAATACGCTTGGCAATTTCGCGTTCAAAACCGTAATCACCAGGATTATAGTAGTCTTTCTCGTCCATCTGATCCGGGAAGTATTTTTGGTAGCTATACTTATTGGCAAAGTCATGATCGTAGTGGTAATCTTTGCCGTAGTTTAGTTCTTTCATTAACTTGGTAGGGGCGTTGCGAATGTGCAACGGAACTCCATAATGACTTGTTTTTCTGGCATCTTTAGCTGCTGTTTGATATGCTGCATCCAGAGCATTACTTTTGGGTGCCGTGGCAAGATAGATAACAGCCTGAGATAGCGCCACACTGGCTTCTGGCATACCAATGAATAGCAGAGCGTCCTTTGCGGCAATGGCTTGCACCAAAGCTTGGGGATCTGCTAAACCAATATCTTCGCTGGCAAATCGTATTATACGCCTGATAATGTAACGGGGATCTTCTCCCGCTTCCAGCATGCGGGCAAGCCAATATAGGGCTGCTTGTGGATCACTACCGCGCATGGATTTATGTAATGCAGAAATGAGATTGTAATGTTCCTCCCTATTTTTATCGTAGAACATGGTCTTTTTTGCCAGTGTTTTGGCAAGATCCTCAATTTTCGGATGAGGATTCTCTTGCAGCCACCCTCTTATCAGTTCCAATTCATTAAGGGCGCGTCGAGCATCCCCACCGCTATTGCCTGCCATCCAACCCAGTACATCTTCATCTATTTCTAAGTTCAGTTCGACAAAACCATTGCGCAATATCTCTTTAATGTCCTCTTCCGTGAGAGTCTCCAATACAAATACATGGCAGCGCGATAGCAAAGCCGGAATTACCTCAAAAGAAGGATTCTCTGTAGTAGCGCCAATTAGGATTACTGCTCCGCTCTCCACAAAAGGTAAAAAGGCATCTTGTTGCGATTTATTGAACCGATGGATTTCGTCGATGAACAAAATAGTTTGTTCTCCCTTGTTTCGATGCACATAATCTGCCTCTTTCATTACGTTTTTCACGTCGTTTATCCCCGAAAGCACGGCACTGAAATGAATAAACCTGAGGGGTGAAGAGCGTTCAATTATCCTGGCTATAGTTGTTTTACCACTTCCCGGAGGGCCCCACATGATAAAGCTATGATACTGCAATTTGTTTATCATCTGGGATAGTAGAGAATCTGTATTGATTAGTTTTTTCTGCCCCCTCAGATCGTTCAAGTTTTGAGGGCGCAATTTCTCTGCCAAAGGCACTCTACGGTCTTTCAATTCTTGTTCTTGCAAAAAGTCGCTTTGCTCGTTTTTCAAAACTTAGTATTCCATCAATCCCGTAAGCTCAGATGGATCGTACCATTTTAATATGCCATGAAGCTTTTCCAATTCGGCAAATAAGAGTTCTTTGTGTTGTACTTCCTCTTGGGCAAATTGCTTAAGAAGGCTTTTTGTGTCTTCATTATCAGATTGCTCTGCCAATTTTAAGTAAATATTTTGAGTAAGTTCTTCTCGCGAGATGGCAAACTCCAATACTTGTTTGGGATCTTCCAATTTAATGCCCCTTAGCTCCATATCCAAATCATCCATAAGCTTTAGGGTAGAATCCGGAAACTCCTTGGCAAACAGTTCCCGCACCTTTTGTTCGTGGATTTCTTCATACATTACAAGCTGGTTGAAGAATTGCTCGGTTTCAGCATTCTTAAAGCTCTTTGCCAAAGCCTTGTAGAGATTCTGTGAGCGAATCTCCGCTTCGATTGCAATACGATATACTTGTTTACGTTCCATGTTTTCTCCTCAAATAATTATGTTTTCCGGCGAATCAATTCCACCGCATTGACCTTATTTAACCTTTTTAGCGGCAATAAAATACTCAACCAGGTTAATAGATAAGAAACAGCTATAACTAAACAATAATCACCTATTTGGATTTGAACCGGTAGTATTATCGCTTGATCTAGCTTAACGAGCCCAGTCTGATGTTGAATATAAAGTATTATGCTGCTAAAAACTACTCCAATTACTATTCCAATCGTACACAACATCATCGCTTGCAACATAAATAACCGACGTAAGTCCCTATCCGTATAGCCCAATGCTTTCAGTAAGCCCAATTCGCTCTGTTTAAAGCTGATAGTCTTGAGTAAGGATCCGGTAAGATTGAAGCTGGCAATAATAAACATAAACAGCAATACTATGAACATCAAATACTTCTCAAAACGGATGGCTCCATACAGCGAAGCATCAAAACTACTCCAATCTTCAATTAAAAAATCCTCAAATAAAGGCTGCAAATGCTTTTGATGTTTTCTACTTTTTATGGGATCTTCACTGCGGATCTCAATATAATCTACCTCATCTTGATAACCATTGAAACTTTGGGCAACATGAAGAGGTACAAAGCAATAGCTCTGATCATATTCCGGCATCCCGGCAGAAAATACTGCCATTACTTCTAGCACTTGAACTTTGGGTAAAAGCCCAAAAGGCGTTGGGATGTTGAAGATTGGAGAGATAATCTGAACTTTATCGCCTACATATATACCCAATTCTGCCGCCAAACCTGATCCTATGGCTAAGCCTCGCTCCATAAAGGCTTTCGAAGCTATGCTACCTGCTATTATCCCATGTATATTCTTTTCGGATTGTTGAGGATTCAATACCGGGCTAAGCTTGCTTTGCTTCAGAGCATCGATGCCAAATACCAAGGCTGGAGTATTGCGATCGCCATTTTTAATTACAAGCTCACTGCGAACAACTCCGGCAGCACTATAACCCAATTTCTGGATGCGACCCTCTAAATACCTATAGTTATTGATGGGCGCACGATCCTTATTGGAAAGACGCATCTCGGAAAGAGTGCCGATTATCCGCTCTCTAATATCTTCTCTAAATCCATTCATAACAGAGCTGACGGTTATTAGGGCCATTACCCCAAGCGCTATTCCGCACAGAGTAAGAATGTGACTTCGGCTAACGCCCAGTCGACTCCTTCCGGCAAGGTATTTCTTGGCCAGAAATGGGATGCTGATGTTTTTTGTAGAACTCATTGTTATCACAGGATTCTGCAAGCAATAAAATAGTCAAGATTCTTTTTATCTAATACTCGTTCCATACCTTTCCTTTCTGCTTTATCGTTAACTTAAGCATATTTAAAGCTTGCTTAATCCTGTATATGCGGGAGTATCTCGGTACAAAGCATTGGTAATGATGATATAAAGCAATGAGTGAAAGAAGGGGGTACAAATAATAAACTGTGTTTTGGCTCAATTCTTGTATAATGTATAATGGAATCTTGATTCTAAAGCAATATTGCCAGGAGGTCTTATGAAAGAAAGTAATGGGCAAAAAAACATTGTATTGTTGAGCATCTTTATGTTGGTGTGGGTTGGACTCGGTGCCGAATTCGTTGTACCAGATGTGGCTGCAAACGCTGCCCAAAACTGGCTTAGTTATTGGCAACCCCAAAAGAATCATCAAATAAAAGAAATTAGAAGTTATAAAAATCAACGATTTGCAAATATAGATATTGGACAAGAGTTTAAAGAAACCGACCTTCCTCAGTTATACTTATGCCTTTTCAATAATGGTAACTACGTTGTAGTTCCGGCAGATGACAATGCTCCGCCCGTGTTAGCATATTCATCTTTGGCACTAAAAGATGCCAACGATATGCCTCCTGCGTTTGAGATGTGGATGAAATTCTATGCCGACAATGTTAATACTATCCGCACAAAATCTTTAAATAATGAAGAACATCAGAGGCTTTGGCAAGAAATTTCTCAAAATATCTTTAGCAGCATACAGCGTACCGAGGAGGTTAGCCCCCTTCTGAAAACAAACTGGGATCAGGATTGGCCCTATAACGAATTGTGCCCAGCCGATCTAGACGGTCCTGGAGGCAGAGTTTATGCCGGGTGCGTAGCTACTGCAATGGCACAATTAATGAAATTCTGGAATAAACCTATTACTGGACAAGGTAATTCCACCTATTATGCTTATGGATATGGATATCAAAGTGTAAACCACGGTAACACTACCTATCTATGGGACGATATGCCAAACTCCCTCTCAGGATCAAATCTACCAGTAGCTACTCTTATCTACCATGCAGCTGTATCGGTTGAGATGGGGTTTGCACCGGATGGATCTGGTTCCAATGGTGTTCTGGCAAGAAACGCATTTGTAGACCATTTTAACTACGCCTCAGCAAATTATTTGCAAAAACAGAACTATAGTACCAGCGCTTGGGAAAGCATTCTACGCACCCAATTGGACAACGGAGTCCCCTTGTATTACAGCGGATCCGGTGAAACAAGCGGACATGCTTTCAATTGCGATGGATATCAGGGAACAAACTACTTCCATTTCAATTTTGGTTGGAGTGGATCATACAATGGTTATTTCTACCTTAACGATCTTAGCCCCGGTAGTAGCAACTTCCCTTATTATCAAGCCGCCATTGTAGATGCTATTCCTGCCGGCTACACTATTACGGAGCCCAGAATACAACTTGAAGCATATTCACCCATCGCCGGAGACGAATTTCCCGTAACTTTGACCACATATCCTCTTGTTGGCTCTTGGAACGTAAACAATGTACAGCTCGGCTTGTTCTACGAACACTCCGCAATGGAATACATCGGATACGATCTCAACGATACCATCGCTCCCGATGCCTATATAGAAGTAGTAAACGACAATAACGGAACCCTGAATATCAATCTGGGCACTGCCAATCCCCTGATCGGCACAGGTAACCTGATTAGATTCAATTTTAGAGCCATAGAACCAGGTAATTTCTATTTTGGACAGGTAAACATGACCTATAACGGCCAGTTCTTACAAAATGTGGAACCCCTGTTGCTGGACGTTATTGCTCCCGTTGAAACACTTGATCAATCCAGTATAAGCCTTGTAAATGTAATGCATGTTGGCTACAATCAACTTGGAGCCATGATCATGAACACAACCTATATCCCGCCCTCTTGGGGAGTAACCAGCGTGGATTTCGATGTTCATTTCGACTCCGAACGAATCAATCTGGAAAACATAATCTGCGAAGAAACACTCATTGCTGACGCTGAAAATATCCAGATAACGCCTATTGAGCCTGGTGTTGTTCATGTATCGTGCGAGACAATCCTTCCCCTTTGTAGCAACAATCTGCCCCTGATGAAACTAAATTTCAGAGCCATCGGAAACACTTCCAGTGTTATGCCAGTAGTGGTAACTCTAAGCGATTTCTACTACAATCAAACTCTCATTACAGATACATCACGGGGAATATTTGTACTATCTGCGGTGTCTGCAAATGAAGAAGATGTTCCGCTTCCCATACTCAGCGTTAGCTCCTATCCCAATCCCTTTAACCCAACTACCACGATCTTACTTAACCTCCCCATAGCTCAAACTGTTGATGCTGCAATATTCAATCTTAAGGGACAGCGCGTGTTCAACCTTCATAATGGAACCTTGAGTAGCGGTGAACACCGGTTTATTTGGAATGGTGTGGATCAAAACAAGAATGCAGTAGGCAATGGTGTATACCTTCTTAAAATAGACACCGAAACCCAAACTATCCATCGTAAACTGAGTTTAATGAAGTAATCTTATAATAACTAGTATTATACAGAACCCCAAATTTGTTGGGGTTCTTTTTTATGTTATACTTAATTTCTGGGAAAGAGCGTTAAATGATCAGGATATGGGTGTGGATGAACATAGGCACACCAGAAAAAGCCCACCATACCGATATCTCCTGCATTAAAATCAGCTATATATATGGATGTGCAACGGTCTCTGGGCTTTTTAATGGGTAGCGAGTATAAGCGGATTTATAGTAAGGCTAATCTGTTTTATAACGGATTGTTCCATTATAAGTATAGCGCAGAGATGTGCTCATCTTATCCAGTCTGCGAATAGTTTCGGCATGAGGAAAACCATATACATTGCGTTTAGAGGTTGTGATTACAGATTCTTTCGGATCTATGTAATACAAGAATTCTTCGCTCGATGAACTTCTGGATCCGTGGTGAGGAATTTTAAGGATGTCAGCTCTCAATTCAAGAGGATAATGTTCTGTTAGCCATAACTCTGCCTCGCGTTCGATATCTCCAGTAAATAGGAAACGGACGGATTTTGAATCGTACCGTAACACGATGGAATTATTGTTTAGATCATTATTATTAAACTGATTGTTGGGATGCAGTATCTTTATCCGGTGAGAACCTAATTGAATACTTGTGGTGTCGCTGATACTCATTATGCGTGTGTTTCTTAAGTTTAATTTGGGAGCTATCGATAGCCAAGTATTACTACTGAGATCTGTTCTACTCAAGATGAGGTTTTTTACTTTTAAATGGTTCAACAAACTCGGTAAGCCTCCAGCGTGGTCGGTATGCAAATGAGTTATCAGCAAATAGTCTATAGTGCTTATTCTGTTGCGAGCTAACCATACCAGTAGTTTCTTTTGCGCCCAAGATTCCGATAAGCTTTCTTGAGCTAGATCTGTTTCCGCTCGAAAGCCAGGAACACCACCCGCATCGATCATCAAACTGCTCCCGTCATCGGCAAAAATGAGGCTACAATCTGCCACTCCAGCATTGAATATATACACTTCGCTTTTGTGTTTAACAGGAATAAACATAAGAACTGCAATTATACAGATTATGGGAATCCCGTAGTTCAACAATATCTTGCGCCGAGCTTTTAGAAACAGAAAACCAATCAAAATAACCAAGCCTAAGGCTATGGCATGGTGCAGAGAAATCCAGTTAGATTCGATGTATAAAGGTAGTTTAGCACAAAATTCCAGCCAATATTGCCAAAGATCGGCGATTGCTTTAAAACATAGAATAACTGGTTGCCAATCAAATAATAGTACAATAATCGATAAAAAAAGCAATATCGACATCAGCGGAAGCCCAATAAGATTTGCCAATACTCCATTGAGCGATGCTGTTCCAAAATAATACAGTGTAAATGGTGCTATTCCCAAACCTACGATTAAACTAATTAGAGCATAATCTGCTACTTTGCGAATGCCTTTATGGATAACTGATTTTGTTGCCTGTGGTTTGCTCTGCGGTAGAGCAAAAACAATTAATGCAACGCATAGAAACGATAACTGTAGGCCTAATTGAAATAGTTCTTGGGGATTGATGAGGGTAATAATGAATAACGATACAGAGAGGCTCTGTGCAACGGCAAGTGGGCGCGATAACCAACGTGAGATTATTAGTAAATCTATCATTAGCATAGCTCTGGAAATTGGCGGCGCCCAGTTGTTGATTGCCGCAAATAATAGCAAGAAAAGCATGAATAATGCTTCAGCAACACGCATCGGAAGAAACAGTCTTAGCACCATCAGCAACAGAAAGCTTATCAGCATAACATGCAAACCACTTACTACAATAAGATGAGTAATACCAGCTCTACTAAGCTCAGGTCTGTGTTCTTGTTTGAATGCAGTGTCACTTAATAACATAGCTTTGGCAAGGGGGGCATAAACACCAAGACGGCTATCCAGGCGTTCCCGAATCCACATTCTGGTACTATTAATTATGCTCTTAGAAGCCAAAACTGGAAGCTTATGCAGAGGAAGAACCGGACGCAATAAAGCGTGAAACCTTTGTGGATACACATCTAAAACTGGGTCACTATTTAAGGTCTCCAGTTTGCATAGAGAACTGTAGCTATCACCAATATCCAATTCCTTTTGATAATACATCAAAACTTTCTGATTTACTTCTATTCCTGCTACCTGCTGCAAATCTATCTGATACACTCCATCAGCCAATTTACTTTGTACTAAGAACTTCATCTTTTGCTGTATCTCGCCCTTACTTTGTAAAATGCTTATTAAAGGCGATGATTGTGTTTGCCTTGATTTAAACCTAATTGCCCCGAAGCCTAAGATAATCAGTAAAATCAGTATTGTCCGCAGAGTTTTCTTGCAAACAACAGCAAGCAAGAATAAACTAAAAATCCCCGCCAGATACCCTAACATTGGTGCTTGCAGGTATTTTCCAGAAAGAATGCCTGCTACCCAAAAAATAACGGGAATCAACAAAGGGCTGGGTAGCTTTTCCCTTATGGAAATTACTTTACTTTCGGTTGTAGAATCCAAGGATGAGCCCTAACGCCACAGACCATACAGCAGCCATGCCAATACGGAGCTCATCCGACATCAGAAAGGTTACAGTATGGGCGGGAATCCAGAACCAAAGCAGACTTAGCATGCTTTTATCCAAGTTCTTCCAATTCTTGTGCTTTTCAACAATGTTATCCAAAACACGGTGCATAATAACCAGGGTTAGTCCAAATTGCACATTCATTAGCACCGACAACGAAAGGGCGTAACCCAAACTACCACTTTCAAATTGGGGCCACATTCCCGCATCTATTAGTATTTGTAAAAAGCCACTAAAACCTTTGAAGGCATACTTGATACCAATTGCCAGAATAGACCAGATAAGCATCTTCCATAAGGTTAATAGCAATCCGAAAGGATACTTGAAACTCTTTTGAATTATCCATTTAGAGACAATTTCGCCCAAGGTTCCCAAGATGGCAAATTGGATCATTGAACTAATTATGGGCTGGTTTTGTACCCAATTGATATAAGCTGGCATAGATTTCTCCTCAATCGTCAGTAGTTTTGCATTCCATTACTTCGGTAAACTTTTTATGCTCCTTAAATCTGGTCAAGCCCAGTTTTCCAAAGAAAGAATCCACTATCGAATAAATTACCGGAATAATGAACAAAGTAAGCAAGCTGGCAAACAACAAACCAAAGGTAAAACTAACTGCCAAAGGACGCCATGCCTGCGACGAAGGATCGGATGAAAACACCAGGGGTAGCATTCCAGCTACAGTAGTAGTGGTGGTTAGAATTATTGGGCGTAAGCGAACTGAACCACTTTGGATTATGGCATGCCATCTATCCACGCCCTTTTCGCGCTCCTGGTTAATAAAATCGATAAGAATTATGGCATTGTTTACCACTACTCCGGCAAGAGCCACTACCGATATTAGGGTGTTCAATGAAAACGGCAATCCTGTAACTAACAGCCCCAATATAACCCCAATAAAAGCAAAGGGGATGGTCATCATAACTACAATAGGCTGCACATAACTACGGAATTGACTGGCTAATATAGTATAGATGAGCAGTAGTGCAAGAATAAACAATCTACCCAAAGATGCATAGCTTTTTCGCTGCTCTTCCTGGACTCCGCCAAACTCATAGGTATATCCAGGAAAGCGTTGTGAAAAATCAGCAAGCAATCCCCCATTACTATCAAATCTCCCTCCAGCGAGGATATTCTGCACTTCTGAGGGTGATCGTTTTTTAGTTTTTCCACTCTCTTGATATGTGCTTACGCTGGCAGTAATGCTCAATAAACGATCTCCATCCCGGTGTTCGATGCGCGAAATAGAAGATGCAGTCTCAAACTCTGCCAATTCTCTGATGGCAATTAAATCTCCTGTTCGAGTTCGAATTCTCAAATCCTTCAGATTTTCGATATCTTGAGTATAGATATCCTGCATCTTAAGTATTATGGGATATTCTTCTACGCCTTCACCGCGATACTGGCTTATCTCTGCACCGGTTGAAGCCGTACGAATAGTACCTGCAATTTGGGCAACGCTGAGTCCATAAATAGCCAATCTATCATGATGAGGTTTGATGCGCACTTCTTTTTTTCCAGCATCATAGTTATCGTCTATATCCGTAACACCCGGTATATCTCTTAAATAGCCTTTTATAATGTCGCTAATGTATGCCAGTCGCTCCAGACTGGGACCCTTGATACGAATATCAACATCATTACCAACAGGAGGACCACTACGACCCTGCGAAAAGCGATACGAATATAATCCTGGAAGCCCTTCACAGAAAGCTCTAATTTCGTTTTGAATCTCCTCTTGCTGATATTTCATCATGTTCAAATCTACCAAGTCGATATTGACTTGCGCTGCATTACTGGCGAAGTTGCGTTGAGTTTCTCCGCCCATTGCGCCAATATTCGCCACTACATCAGTAATATCATCTTTTTGAGGCATGCTATCGATAAACTCTTCTATTTGCCTTACTATTGCTCCAGTTTCTTCTATTGTAGAACCAACGGGCGTTTGAACCTGCAATCGGATTGTTTGAGAGGGAGTACTGGCAAAGAATTCAAACTGAATGGCACCAGAGACCAGAATTATCAGAGAAACACCGAGCAAAGCCACTGTACCCCAGATAGTTATCTGCCTGTGTTTGAGTGCCATACTCACACCTTTTTGATAATAAGCAATTAATGGTCTAATCATCTTTGTGCTGCGATCTTCCCGGCGTGGCTCTTTGCGGGCGAATTGGAAAACATTGTTAGGAAGTACTACCATGCTTTGAATCCAGCTTCCCAATAATGAGAGTGACACTACTATGGGAAATACACCTAAGAACTGACCCATTACTCCTTCCAGTAACAGAAGCGGTAGAAACGCAGCCAGAGTGGTTAATGTAGAAGAAAATACCGGCCAGATCACCTGATCTACGCCCAGAATGATGGAATCCTTATGGCAATAACCTTCTTCTCGATAGCGATGGATATTTTCCAGTACGACAATAGAGTTGTCCACTACCATGCCCACCACAATAATGAAACCAAATATCGTGAGATTATTTAAGGTAATATCGAAGTAAGGGATAACTACAAAAGCAATTAAGATAGAAAGAGGAATACCGAAAGATGCAAGCAACGCATTTCGCCAACCCAAAAAGATAAACAGCGCAAAAAATACTAACATTATACCAATAAAAGCGCTTTTCCCTAATGCATTTATGCCATTTTTCACATCTAAAGAGCCATCGTTTCTCAAGCTAATCTCCACTCCCGGATAGCTCTTTTGAAACTCTGCAATGTATTCCTTTACATCTGCAATTATAGATATTATATTACCACTTCCTTTTTTATATAGAAAGATAGAAACAGATTCGGAACCATTAAGCCTGGCTTGGGATACAGGCTTTTCTAAAGTATCTCTTACAGTTGCTATGTCGCGTATCTTGATTGATCTACCGCTGGAATCGGAAATAATCATTAGTTCGTTGAGTTCTTCCAACTCGTTGAATTCTCCTAAAGTGCGAACCAAAAACTCCAACTTGCCAAATCTGGCTAAACCTCCAGGCATATTAAGGTTTCGAGCCCCTATTGCTGAAGAAACATCGTTGAGGCTAAGCCCATAAGCATCCAAGCGGGTTTGATCTACATCTATCCAGATTTGCCGCTCTCGGGAACCGATGGTTTCCACCTTAGAAATATCCGTAATCTCTAAAAGCCCGTCCTCCAACCGTTCTGCTACTTCGCGCATAGCCATAGGGGACATGTTGTTGCCGCTAATTGCAACTTGAGCTATGGGATTCACTTCTCGCATACTCAGACGAATAATCACTGGGGCAAGAGCATCAGAAGGGAGGTCCGTTACTTTAGCAACTTCTCTGCTCACACGATCAAAAGCCTCATCTGGACCCACTGAGGAATTGAATACTACTTGAATTGTGGCGCGCCCTTCTTGAGCAGTAGCGCCAATATAGTCCAGATCATCTAAATCGTTTAATTCCACTTCAAGTTTGTGCACCACCAGTTGCTCCATTTCTGCTGGCGAAACTCCAGGATACATCACAACTACCAAAGTAGTGCCAAAATCTACAGCAGGGAATTCTTCTCGAGGTAAGCTGACCATGGATATTAACCCAAAAATGAGTATTGCCAAAGTAAGCATGTTTACCAATATCGAATACTTTAGAGCGGTTTTTGCAACAGATATCATAGTTATGCCTTAATCCCTAATTCTCACTACCGAACCATCTTCCAGGTTTTCGCCGCCAGACACAACAATTTGTTCTCCAGCTTCTACCCCCGAAACAATTTCTACAAACTCAGAAATACTCCTACCTAACTGAACATCTCGCTGATTGGCTACAGTCTTTTCTTGATTCTTGGATACCACATATACATAGTTGCGATCAAATTCTTTAACAACATTGGTGATGGAAGTATATAACATATCTTTGTAGGTATTAGTTTTAATTTTTGCCGAAACCACCATACCTGGCAGCAACCCCTTTATACCATGCATAGTTAGCTCTACGGGGTAATTTGCACTTGTTGCCAATGGACGAATACCAAATCCTTGTACTTTTGCCGGATAGGTTTTACCAGTATGACTTACTACTGCATTTTGTCCCACCTTAATTCTGGAAATCTGGCTTTCCCCAACTCCGGTTTTGAGGATAAGAGTGCTTCCGTCGGTAATAGAAGCTACAGGTGCACCCATATTAATGAATTGTCCCAACGAAACGTTTAGTTGCGATATACGTCCACTTTCCGGCGCCATCAAATAAGAGTTGTTATATGCTATCCGGGCAGATTCGAGGGAAGCTTTGGCACCGTCAAATAATGCTTTAGCAGCTTTAAATGCAGCATTTGCCGTATTATACTCCGCTTGCGAAATCAATTCTCTTTCTTTTGCAGATACCGCATAATCCAAATTATTCTGAGCGTTTTCCAAGCTGGACTCAGCAGAAGTAAATGATGCTTCTGCTTGCTCTAAGCGTATTTTTAAAACTTCGTTTTCAAGCTTGCCGATACGGTCACCCTTGTTTACATAGTCTCCAAGTTTTTTATAAAGCTCAAGAATCTTACCCGAACTCTCGGCACTCATAACGATATCCGTGATACCCTCCAATCTGCCGGAAACATTCACGTATTCATCAATGTTGCGTAATGATAACTCTTCAACCATTACCACCTGGCTACCATCGCTGCGAGCCCCTCGCACTGGCGCATTATTATCTTCTTTGCCACAAGCACTTATCAGCACTATTAGCACCGATGAAATTATTCCTAGTTTGTTCAAAAGTCCTCCCGGTTCATCGATCCAAAATATCAGTCAGAATAGCAGCATCTTCTTTGCCAATAGTGTTAAGCAAAGTAAGGCGTGCCTTAAAAAATTCGTAATAGGCATTGGCATAAGCCATGTTAGCAGCCGATAGCATAAGTTCTGCATCCATCAAATCTACCGTAGATACCATATTCAACCGAAATCGCTCGCTTATTTGAGCATACATATCCTCAGTAATATCCAGTGAAAGCTTTGCATTTTTTACCTGCCTTGCGCTGCTTACAAGTTTAAGGGCAGCAGAATCGGTCGCCAGCAATATTCCATCTGTAGCATCCTTGGCAGCCATGGCGGTTTTTTGAGCTTCATAATAAGCTTTGCGAGAAGCTGCTAGATTACCTATCTGCGGTAAAAGCGGCACAGAAAGATTTAACATTATCTGATTTGAGGCATCAAATTCATAGCGATCTATGCCATTTTCATCGTAGGAACGGCTGCCCACCAAAGTTAGTGTAGGCAAAAAGCTTCCCTTACTTGCCTTATAGGCTCGCTGTGAAAGCTCCACCCCACCTTGAATTTGCTTTAAATTTAGGTTTTCAGTAATGCCAATTGTTTTTAAGCTATGCGAAAACCTTTCAAGCTTCTGTTCATCAAAATCGGCAAACGGCAATATCTCACTATCATCAAGTTCAACCGGAAGCGGGTTAAGTAATTCTTGGCTCCCCAGAAAGTTTGAAAAATCCCTCAATGCTAAATCGTAGGCAGTTTTAGTTTGTAGCAGCGCAATTTCCTTATTGGCAAGATTTGCCTGTAAGCGCAGCAAATCGGCTCTGGCCATAAGGCCATTTTGAATTTTGATTTGTGCCAGTTCCAAATTGCTTTCTGCTTGGCTAAGCTCAGCCTGGGCAATTTCGTATACTTTATTAAGTTGTAAAACCGAATAGTATTTATTTTCTACATCATAAACAAGCTCAAGCTTTTCTGCCATAAGCCCGGTTTCAGCCACAGTTGCAGCAAGCGAAGCCATCTTGTATGCCTGATACAGTTTCCCCCCTGTAAATAGCGGTTGACTAAGATTTAAGGATACAGATCGTTGATCTTTGTTGAGCGCAATGCTTTGCCCCCCTGTGTTTATACTACGGGCAGGATCTGTATAGAGAAATGTTCCTCCCAAGCTAAGATTGGGTAGAAATGCTGCAAAGGCATTTTTCTTTTGCCATCGTGTAGCCTCTACGCCTGCCCTTGCTGCCTGATATGTTGCATTTTGGCTTAATGCCATACTTTTTGCTGCATCCAGACTTATCGTCTGTTGTGCATTAGAAGTACATGCAAGAATGGCAAATGCTATCACAATGAAGTATTTATACATCTTTTCTCCTATAATATGCTGGGATCCATTATTAGCTCTGGAAAGATGGATCTGATCATTTCTAAACTTAACGGGATTATATAAAAATATAACTGAAAAGTAATGTGATTCCAAGCAGCAATTCGCATTATGAGACCGCCGAATAGTCAGCTCATGAAACAACGCCTCATTTATAAGATTGGTAGTTAGTTAAAAAGTAAGCATTCCAATCTTCCAAACTAGTTTATTCTAACGTTTTTTCCGTATTATACGGCATGTGAAGAACTAATGTATTCATGCTATTTATTCTAAAAGAGAGTTACACATGCAGAAATCAAAAAACAAGCTCTTTTATTTGGAGCCATAGTGGCTTTTCTTGTAGTTTTTTTTGCAATAACTGTAATGCAAACCTCCTTCTTGATACTTTACCGGAGAGTTAAGGTTAGTTTAAGCTACCATCATCCTACAG
>JAJBBD010000173.1 GCA_020532355.1 Candidatus Cloacimonadota bacterium
CAAACCGTAATTCTGTGCATCCACATTGAGCCCAACCAGTATCTTAAGGGTCAAGTCCGCATTTGCCTTCAAGCTCTCAATCAGCTCACTGATACCTGAGAAATAAAAGAAACCTACCAGAAATTTCAGTTCTTGGCTTTCTTTTATTAGGATTGAGAGTCTTTTCTTGAGCTGTGCGCTGCCTGTATTGGTGATAAAATTACTCAAGCCAAACCCCCATAAATATCTGTACTCATGATGAAAGTGCTCCTGAGGTTTTGAGCGCTTACTTGAAGTATGAAAATTTTACAGTACGATTCTATCATATTAGCCTTTCTTTGAGTTTAATATTGTTTGTTGTCAATTAATCTTTAACAATTAGCACCGTTACCTCACTTATTTAGCGCAAAATTAATCTTCAAACAATTAATTAAACATGGGTGTGTTAGTCAAGTAATTAATGGATTGCAGTTTCTGTACTATACAAATACGAAGTAGACTGGCACATCAACATGGATTGGTGGCTCTAAAGTTAGATAAAAAAATAATAGCAAAACGTGTCATTGAACTTTATTAAAGATTATTCATACTTCATTTCCACTTGTAATTTCCAAGTGTTCCCCTTATTCCGTAGAAGATAAATTGTAGGGGGAAGATGATGATCTGGGCAAAATAGAGAATCCCTAAGTAAGTTTTTTGAACCAAAGCCAGATGTTTCTGAGAGATAGCCAATTCCACTAAGGATTTAAGCGTTACCGTACCTAACAAAAGGAAATCCCCTTTCCCAATCAGCAACAGAATGATAGCCCAGTAGAATATAACAAAATAGAAGAAGACAAAAGCTGAAAGTTTTTTCACATGAGGAGGATGATAGCGAAATTTCGAGGCTCGGCGTATATTTTTATGGTATTGTTTGCACACGCTTCCATGCTCAATACACTCTACCTGCATTTTTACAGCGGGATTGTAGTATGCTTGCCTTATGTAAGGCATCATTTTTATAAGCTGCAGATCGTCATCTCCGCTGAGCAAATGCGATATCCCGCCAAAGCCCCCCGCTTTTTTGAATAGGCTCTTTCTATAGATCATATTGCATGCGCTTGCCGTGATTGGCTTCTTATAATACAAGCCTGCTGCAGCCAATATATAATAGATGCTGCGTTCAAAATTTACTAAAGTAAGATTACTCTCCCCTTCTTTGGTCAAAATAGTGCTGTAACCCAATAAATAGTCAGTTTCTGGAGTCATTAGTTCAGATATTTCTGCCAACCATCCCGGAGGAGGCTTACAATCAGCATCGGTGAAGGCCAAAATGTCGTATTGTGCAGCCTCAATTCCCTTTTGCAGAGCTGCTTTCTTGCCAATGTACCCTTCAATTTCATCTTGAAAATCTATCACCCGGATACCGAATTGTCCCTCCCAATTATTAAGAATTTCCATGCTGTCATCGCTGGAGTGGTCGTTAATAATTATTACCTCATAGGCCGCATCAATGGGATGCATTTGAGCAAATGAAGTAAGCAGGCGGGGTAGATTTTGCGCTTCGTTTCGGGCTGCAATTATTACACTTATGGGCTCTGGCAGATGCTTATCTTTTTGCCTGGGCGGCAAACTGTGCATCATACCTCTACTTAATGTAAGCAGTAAGACCAGATATAAGAGACTGATAACAAGGAATATAATGCTAAAGATCAGATTAACCTCGCATCGGTTTGTTCTATAAAGCCTTTAAGCTCAGGGTTCTCAGTTTGGATATCGGCAATGGTTTTGCGGGTAATATTTACCTTAGTAGGCGCTTCTTTCTCTTCCAGATTTAAAATGAGTCTTAACGGTTTACCAAAAACATCTGCCAAAATGCGCTCAATGCGTTCCTTCTGATTATCAATCGCATTGAGGTTTGTTGGCGAATCTGTTTGAAGCACAAGTGCATTTTCGTTTAGGCTAATAAACTCGGCCTTCGCAAACGCTATCCCGGCTATCAGGCTACTTTTTCTGATGCGCTGCGCCAAAGCTTCCCAGTTCGAGCGAATATTCTCTTCACTGGCTTCCAACTTGCCTATCTCAGCTACTTGGGGGCTGCGAGGTTGTGACGCAACTTTTTTAGCTGGAACTTCTTTCGTTTCCGGTTTAGCATCTCGGGAGGCGGAACTCGTTACAGATACAGAGTCTGACAAGATGGCTCCTCGCTTAAGATCCGTAATGAGCTTGCTAATATCATTGATCTCATCCAAGCGAGAGAGTTTTATCATTGTAGCTTCAATTAAAAGATAGGGATTGTTGCTAATTCTGATATCGCTACGGGTTTGAATCAGTTGACTCATGATGTAAAGCAAATCATTTTGACTGAACATCTTGGCAACATTTTCAAACAAGGGCATCTCTTCCGAACTTACATCATTGATTTTGATCCCCAATTGACTGAGTAAAACCAAGCGCAAGAATTCTAGTTTGTTGGCAATAAACTCCTGTAAATCTATCCCTTCTTCAAAGATCTGATGTAAATCGATTACTACGCCTTGAGTATCGTGCTCCTTTAACTTACATAAAAAATTATAGTATAGTTGATTGGGTATCATCCCAAAGATTTGCCGCACACTGTTTATTTTTATGTCGTTGGCACAATAACTAATGGTTTGATCCATCAATGAAAGCGCATCCCGCATTCCGCCATCTGCCTTGCGGGCTATAAGATACAAGGATTCATCATCGGCATTTATTTCTTCTTTATCACAAATATCTCGCAACCGCCTAACGATAGCTTCTACTGGAATGCGTTTGAAATCGTAACGCTGGCAACGTGAAATTATGGTAGGCAATACTTTATGCGGTTCTGTAGTGGCAAATATAAATATCACATTTTCGGGAGGTTCCTCCAAAGTCTTGAGTAAAGCATTGAAGGCATTTTTGGATAGCATATGAACTTCATCGATAATATATATCTTGTATTTGGAACCGCTTGCCGCATACAATAGTTCTTTTTGCAATTCGCGAATATCATCTACTCCGGTATTACTAGCGCCGTCTATCTCGATTACATCAGATGAAACGCCTGAGGTTATCTCCTTGCAATTTGTACAAATATTACAAGGGTTGATAGTGGGTCCCTGCTCGCAATTCAAGCTTTTTGCCATAATGCGGGCAAGCGAGGTTTTCCCCACTCCTCGAGGTCCGGTAAACAGATAGGCATGGGCAATGCGACCGGATTCGATTGCGCTTTGCAGAATCTTGGTAACATGATCCTGTGCGTATACTTCAGAGAAGCTTTGCGGGCGGTATTTGCGCGCAAGTACTATGTAGCTCATACTACCTCCATACACCACTGTTTTAACAAAGCGGATTTAGGCAAGTATTTTCTGCTGGACAAAATATAGAGGGTTGCCAAAGCTTGATTTTTCGAATAAGTGAACGGATCTTTAAGGAGGAAATGGATGAAACTCGAAGGAAAAGTTGTTATTGCTCAAGGTGGCGGACCAACTGCGGTGATAAACCAATCTATGGTTGGAGCTGCGTTGGAATCTCGCAAATTCCCACAGGTTACCAGAGTATATGGCGCTCTACATGGTGTGCAAGGTATTGTAAATGAGAATTTTATTGATCTTACTCAGGAGACTACTCACAATCTGGAGCAGGTGGCAAATACTCCCTCCAGCGCACTGCTTTCTACCCGAGACAAGCCCGACGAAAACTACTGCAAAGAAATATTCAAAGTTCTTAAAGCCCATGATGTTCGCTATTTCTTTTACATTGGTGGAAACGACTCCTCCGATACCGTTAGAATTGTAAATGAACAGGCACAGAACGCCGAATACGAGTTCAGAGCCATACACATTCCCAAAACCATAGATAACGATCTCGTTCTTAGCGATCACACTCCCGGATATGGCTCTGCCGCCAGGTTCGTAGCCTCAGCATTTGCTGGAGTAAATTTGGATAATCGCGCTCTTCCCGGAGTATACATCGGCGTTGTGATGGGGCGTCATGCTGGTTTCCTCACGGCTGCTTCTGCTTTGGGACAAAAGTATCCTGATGATGGTCCTCATCTAATTTATATGCCCGAACGTCCTTTTAGCAGAGATAAATTTTTGCAGGACGTAAAACACAGCTATGAGCAATATGGTCGATGCATAGTCGCAGTTTCCGAAGGTATAATTGATGAAGAAGGTATTCCGATGATAGCCAAGCTAACCAAAGCTGTAGAGCATGACGCTCATGGCAATGTGCAGCTTTCTGGAACAGGCATGTTGGGAGATCTTCTTTGCGATTTGGTGCGAGACAAGCTAAAGATC
>JAJBBD010000174.1 GCA_020532355.1 Candidatus Cloacimonadota bacterium
GGCATTTTAGATAGCAACCTACAGCTACACAAGGTTATAGAGTCCTGTAGGGACGGCATTTCAGATAGCAAACCCCGACCAGCCCATCATCAGACTCTCGTAAAATGGGGGAATGCCAACTATGCAAGTGCTTGACAATAATGCTTGAGATCAGCTTTAAACATATATAGTGTGTGGCAAAGACCTGCCGAGAGGTGGTCTTCAAAAAACATGAATAGCTCTAAGAGTAAACGAAAGCTAAAAGAGAAAGGAGTAAGCAAGATGTTTGATATAAAAAGAGTGATTTTCACTATGCTTATCGTGCTAATATGCGGATTTGCATATTCCCAGAGCGGCTACGTATTTTCTATGGAGCCAGTCTCTGAGTTTTCTGAATACTTTGCATCCAATTCCATTTTTTTATGCTCCGATAAAAGTGTGGTGACAATAGGGGAGTATGATAGTATGGACTCGTACAATCCTTCCAGATTATGGTTTCATGACTCGGTAATTATCAAACTGGATCCAGCGGGGAATCTGTTCTTTATGCCCTGGACTGATTATCATTCAATTATTGGAGTAGATATTGACGCAGAGGATACTGTGACCTATATGAGCAGATATAGTTACAACAATATTCTATTGATGAGTGTGGATAGTGATGGGGTGACCGCTCCCATAGCTGATGCGGTTAGTTTTCCCAACAAGGTAATAGCCATCAATAAGGCGCTGCGCACTCCAAACAATGAAATTGTAGCTGTGGGCAAGGTATTCCAAGGTTATAATCCTCAGACATCATCTGCAATATATGTCCGCTTTTCAGCCACGGGAGAAGTTTTAACCACAGCTCTCTGGCCAATTTTGCAAGAGAGCCTTCCTGGTCTGAATGCAGAAGCTTATGATCTGGCTCTGATGGATAATGGCAATATCCTGATTGCCTGTAGATTTGCCCCCTATAATGGCTCTATACTGGAAACTCAGCCGGATGGCACTATAGTTAATCAGTATGACATACCTGGAGAGAATCAATCTTTTAATATTGTTATATGCCCAGAGCCTAACAAGCCATCATACATTATAGCTTATCGAATGGGCGCGTATCCTGATTATAGCATTCACATCGATAGATTTGAAAACACAGAATTTGAGCCTCTCTTTACCATAGCTAACACTTATCTGCAAGATATAAATTCAATGATACTTGGGACGGATAATATCTATCTATGCGGTTATTCGAGATATGCTGGGACTTATGGAGCTGGGGTTTTACTAAGTATGAACTATGATGGAGCAATCAACCGGTCATGGGAGCAAGAAGGAGATAACATCTGCCACGCCATGCCTTGGGAGGCGGGCATTTATTCCCCATCGCCGGGGATACTTGCGCTCGACGACGAAGGATGCATCTATTGGGCTTGGGGCAATAGAGGAGCACAGGTAATCACCAAGCTCTTGCCCAATGGACAATTGCCAATAGATGATGAGGTCCAGGCTCCTCCGCTAAACATCATTTCCGCATATCCAAACCCGATGAAAGATGAAATCACCATCAAGATCAACCAGGACGATTTGTCTCCAGCCGCTGAAAACAAACTAAACATCTTCAATATCAATGGTCAGTTGATACGCTCTCTGAAACTGACTAAAGATGAAACTGTATGGGACGGTAAAAACAGCGGGGGAAAACCCTGTCCCAAGGGGATATATCTGCTGCGCTACCAATATGGCACAAGCCATGTAACTAAAATTTGTAAAACCCGTTAGGTGAAAATATTGAAACGTTTCAGAACAGTCTTGTTCATTCTCCTGATTTTTCTATCAGCTTGTCAGAAACATTCTACTAAACCGGATTTGCCGGATATTGTACCCTGGACCAGGGTTGAATGCTTCGACACTCAGCCGATATTTGCCCTTTTCACAAGCAGCGGCAGTACTGAACTGCGTGTGGTCAGCACCGACAAATACGGTTATCTGCATAAGGGTCACACAGCGGGTGATTTTATCCTGACTTCTCTGGCTGAATCAATTTCGTTTGCGTGAATGCCTGCGTTCAATACTGGATTAATACTGGATGAACTGGATGAACTGGATGAATCACTATAAAGAGTCACCCAAAACTGCAAATGGGCGTCGGTGTGACAAATGGGGATAAGGCTTTGATTGGTGCGGACTTATATTGGACTGGTTTTAGACTGTGTCACACCGAGCTTTGGACGTATTTGGACGTTTTCTGATCACCGTTTCTGCAAATTTGCGCTGTTTTTGGACTGCTTTCGGAAATCCATGTTTTACAGTGAATTAGCCCCTAAACGTAAACTCGCAACTGGACAGCAAGTGTGCCGAGCAGGTAAACGTCTCTAGTCTGATCATGGTCTAATATAAGAGTCGGGTAGTCTATATTGATGGGCTCCAGCAACAGGCTTCTCTTTGTATGATCAAACTTTACACGTTTGAGAGTGATGCCTCCATCGACCCGGACGGCACAGACCAGGTTTTCCACCTTATCCCATTCAGATGTCTTATATATCAACACTATATCGTCATTCATGATCTGCGGCTTCATACTGCTGCCTCGAACCATGAAGGCCATGTAGTTGGGAGCACCTTGCGGGATGTAAGTATTCGGTATTTCAACCTGTAAGCGATTATCCTTATCCTCGATCACTCCGTTTGGCTCCGCCACTGCTCAGGAAAAAACTAAAGTGCCCCTTTTTGCAGAAAGGACTTCCCAAGTTATTGCAGTGCAGTAACGTAGAGACCAATAACCAAATAAGGGAGGTGCTTATGAAAGCAAGCACTTACAAGCAGCAAGCAAGGGGGCAGAAAATGTCACGGTGTGACAAAAAACTCGGTGTGACACGTGTCACACCGAAGCCCAATCGGGGACGAGAGCAGTTAAGTCTATTAACCAGAATGTGTAAGAAGCGTGTCACACCGAGCGTCGGTGTGACAAAGGTAGATTTGCTCGGTGTGACATCAAAACGAGCCAGGTCTGTCACAGCGACGGTGATTCAAAGTGGCATCTATATATTGAGATTGAGTATGAGCAAGAGAAAGATCAAAGCAGTCTGGCTCACCGTAGAACGGGTGGCTGAACTGAAGGGCTGTTCCAAGAGGACTGTCTGGCGTTACATTTCAGATATGCAGTTGAAGACGCATAAGCAGTTTGTGAAGTCCGGGAGCCGGAGCGTCAATAAGAGCTTCGTGCTGACTAACCCGGAACTCTATGAACTGGAGACTGCTCACTGTGACATGAATCTTGTCACACCGAGCGAGTTCGTAGAAGCCGAGATTGAGATCGACGGCATGCAGGTAGTCAGTGCCTTGATTTATGGTTATGCGCCTGTAGGTGACGAGCCGGGAGGATCAGATGAGCTTCTATAGTGTAACATCATCCGAATATGCCCAGTTCTATAATACAGTCATTATGGGCAAGCCGGGGCCGGAGTCGGAAGCAGCTTCAACTACGCAAACCACAACCATGGTGATACCGACTGAGATGCCGGGTGCCGATGACGAGACAGATAACGATAAACAAACTATCGTATGGGAGACTGAAAGCAGTATCGAGAAGCCGATCCCAGTAAAGGGTCCGGACTTCAAGGAACGGCTGGATGATGATTACATCGATCTCAGTCCTCCGGACTATATACCATATAAGTATGAGAACGAAGCCAGGCTCTATGGTCAGTTCTGTTCTACTGTCCTTTATCGATTGGAACAATGTAAGTCCCGGGTAGAAGAGTGGCAGCAGATTACGGCAGACTTCAACAGCAAGAACCTGATCCCGGAGCTATACCAACTGGTGGGCAAACGCAGTGAACGCTCGCTGCGCATCTGGCTGGAGCGCTATCTGAGTAATAACCACGATATGTACTGTCTGCTGCATAAGAGCAAGAATCAAAGCCGGGGACGCAAGGTCAGCTTCATCGAACAGAACTACCTGCTCAACCTGCTGCTCAATCCCAACAACATCAAGATCTCCACTGCGGTAGGCAGCTTGAAAGACGCTGCCCGGAAGGGAATCCTGGAATCCAATGCCAGTGAGCCAACCTTAAGAAGATGGTGCAATGACTGGGTTACCAATAACCAGGCTATCTGGGTGCAAGCTCGTAAAGGCAGCAAGGCAGTAGCCGAGAGCATCGTCAAGACGATCATCAGGGATGCCAGCCTCCTTAATGTAGGCGATGTATGGGTAGCCGATGGTCATACTCTCGCCTTTGATATTATGAATCCCAAGACCGGGAAAGCGCAACGCATGACCATGATCATGGTCTTCGACTGGGCATCCAGATATCCGGTGGGTGCCTCGCTTGCCTTCACTGAAGATAGCCATCACATCCAGGTAGCCTTCCGAAACGGCTTCCTCAACTGGGGAGCCTTGCCCAAGATCGTCTATCTCGATAATGGCAGGGCCTTCAAGAGTAAGCTCTTCCACGAACACTGGGAAGAGCATGATCTGGAGACTGAACTCTGCGGTATCTTCCCCCGGCTGGGGATCAATGCCGTATTCGCCAAGAGCTACAATGCCAAGGCGAAGGTGATTGAACGCTTCTTCAA
>JAJBBD010000175.1 GCA_020532355.1 Candidatus Cloacimonadota bacterium
GAGATACTGGCCCGTGTGCCTGGCCTTCAAAGGCCAGGAAAAAGTCTTGTCCGGATAGCTGCCCCGCGATGTGCCGGTTGAAACCGGCACCTAAAGTCTTTCAAGGAAGGCGGATTATATGTAATCCATAGAGCGTGGGTTAATCGTCTTTCAAGGAAGGCGGATTATATGTATTTCATAGAGCGTGGATTAATCGTCTTTCAAGGAAGGCGGATTATATGTAATCCATAGAGCGTTGGTTAATCGTCTTTCAAGGAAGGCGGATTATCGGTTTTTCTAAAGTCTTTCAAATTATCGGCATTTCATAGAAGATAAATTAATCGTCTTTCAAATAGAATATCTTATCCTCAAAAGAGCCAGTCTGTACAAGCAATTTGCCCCGGTAAAAACCCGCGCATATCCGCCCGATCCGCTCCAATCCGCGTTCCATCCCAATCGACCCAATCCATTCAGTCGATCCAATCTGCGTTCTATTCTCCCAAAAACCCCAGCAACCACACCAGATACTTGTAATTCTGCAACAGCAAAGATGCCTAAGCTTAGAAACCTTTGCCATACGTATATATAGCGACTCAAAATATTAGATTAAGACTAATCACCTCTGCGATTTCAAGAAAGATAAATTGCGTTATTGAAATATATTTCTTGCGCATTTTAAGCGCTGCGTTATCTTGTGTCGTAGTGAGGTTAATAAAATGAAAGCTAAAATACATAAGTTAATAAAAAACAAGATATTACAACATAAAGTCCTGGCCATCCTGGTGATCACAATGTTTATGAGCATTTTGTCCGCTCAGGAGCTGGGCGACTATCGTACAAACTGGGGTTGGGGTTATTTTTCCAATCCATCCACGTGGTCGAGATTCAATGGCAGCACCTGGGAAGCTGCGAATCAGACCCCGCCTTCTCCCTTCCAAAATACCATTTACATCAATCATTATACATACCTTGATCGGGATTTCATCCTGGAGGGAAACATGGTAATGGCATCCGGCACGACTCTGGATTTAAGAAGCGGTTTTGACCTGACGGTTAGTGAAGGCGCCACCGCTCAAATCAAGAAAATCCTGGTGAATACGAATGCTACCCTGATCAATTACGGAGATATATTATCCGGAGAAATTATCACACTTACTTATGTGGCGGGCACAGGGCTTCCTGCGGTTTTGATCAATATGGGCAGGATTGAACTGCTGGACGACGGCAAGCCTTACGCGGCGAGTCTGGACCTCAAAGACGGGGCGAAGTTCATTTCCGGAGCAGGCGCCTATGTGTATGGAAGCGGTTCGCTGGCCACCACTGCCCAGCACGTGCGCTTTGAGATCGCCAATGCGGGTGGATTTGATGACGCCATTCGTCTCACCGGCGTCCGTCAATTGCAGCAGGCCCACTATCTGTTCAACGGCAGTGGGGCTCAGGTTACGGGAGGCATCGGAGATATGGTAAGAAGTCTCACGATAGATAACCCTGCCGGGCTAAGTCTGCAGAAAAACCTGCAGGTGAACCCCTGGGAAAATTCCGTGATTTTGGTAAAAAGCGGCTCCACCCTGAATATGGGGCCATACATCATTGAATCTTTGGATTGGGGCAATGCCAGCTTTGTCCTGGAACCGGGCAGCACCGTAAACACCGCTCATCCGGAATCTATATCCTCTATAGCTGTGAATCAAAAAATAGCTTATGGCGCCGTTCGCACAAATTCTGCCAGCTATTCCAGTGCTGCAAACTATGTGTACAGCGGCAACACGCTGCAAAATAGCGGAGACTTCATCACCACCCCGGACCCATATACCGTGAATAACTTAACAGTCACCAATACTGCCGGACTTATTTTGAACAATCCCCTCAGGGTCAATGGAGACCTGGTGGGCGGGCAATACATCCAGGGCGATGTCACCTTGCCGGTTACCCTTTCATCTTTTACTGCAGTAGCTCTGGGCAGGGGAACGGTTCGCGTGCAGTGGAGAACTTCCTCCGAAACCAACGTAATGGCCTATTATATATATCGTTCAGAAGACCAGGATTTTGCTGGCGCTACCTTGATCAGCCCCCGCATATTAGCGGCCAATAGTTCACAAGGCTCTACCTATCTATTTGAAGATCGGGAAGTTCCCGGAGATGGCAGCTATTTCTACTGGCTGCAAGATATTGGGTTCTCTTCCGATGGCGAAGTGCATGGCCCGCTGCAGGTGATAGTCCGCACCGAAGGTGGAGGCCAAAGCCCTGAGATCGCTATGCCCCCGGGTTTGAACGGCAACTATCCCAATCCCTTCAATCCCTCCAGCACCTTGCGTTTCACCCTGCCTCAGGCATCTGATGCGCAGCTGACTTTTTACAATAAAAAGGGGCAAGTGGTAGATAAAATGCTGCTGCAAGACCAAGAGCAAGGAATCCATCAGATTGTGTGGAATACCCAGAAGCTAAACCTCCCCAGCGGGGTCTATTATGTCCGCTTGCAAGCTAAAGGGCTGAACGACATAATGAAGCTGACCCTTTCCAAGTAAACTAATCATCCTATCTTATCAAACAGGCGCGGAGTGAAATCTACGCCTGTTTGTGATATGCCGGTTTTTGTAGCCGGAGGTCCCTTGTAGCCGGAGGACGCC
>JAJBBD010000176.1 GCA_020532355.1 Candidatus Cloacimonadota bacterium
ATCAGCTTCTCGAGTTCATCCGAGATCGCGGAATCCTCGATCTGTGTGTTTTTGATCTGCTGTTCAATGGTCTTCTCGTCACTGGTAAGGTAGGAATACTCCTCTCCGTTACGTTCAATGTAGGTCTCACGCTCCAGTAAGTCAAGGGCTTGCTTGATTTTTTCATTCAAGGTTTCTGGATCTGTTTGCAGGTCTTCCAGAAGCAGGATGCGGATATTGCGGATGGTAGCTTTGAAGTCCTTTACGTATTTGAGGATAAACAGGGTTTTCAGGATTCGAAGGGCAAAGTCGTTATCCAATGCTGCTTCAGCGAGTTGGATGGTGTTCAGCAAGTAAGTCTTTATCATTGGCTTTATGCCTTCATACATGAGGTCAAAGCTCGCCAAACCACCTATCTCTTTGTCGGATATTTTGATAAGCACTTGCTGGAAAATTGTTAACAGACTTCGAGCGCCCACAGATGTGTATTTGCCGGGGAATGCATCATGGTCAGAAAGAGAGATGAATGCCGCCTGTAACAAATACGACTGGTAAGGAATGAATGGATAAGACTTGATAAAATCTTCGGAATCTCTATACCTAGGGTAGCTTTTTGATCCATCAGCGAAATGGAATAGAGTAGCTAAGTTGTTCTCATGTTTGTGATATAGCTTCAATAAGGGAGTCTCACCCTCTGCTGTCTTCTGGAGCAGTCTTTTCTGGATAACTTCCCCCACGTTTTTCTCCGTGAGGTTGATCGGTATGGGAAACCTTGCCAGAATTCTGCCATACTCTGTGCTTTGGAGTTGTTTCAAGTGACCAAGTACGGATTCAAGATCTGATTGAGATGTGACTATTATCCAAGCTTTTTTCTGGCAGTATTTATCGAAGCTTTCAGAAATAGTTTGCAGATTGAGCATCAATTTGGTGTTATCTGCTATGAATTGACCAACTTCATCCACGCAAAAAATCAGTCGAAAATCCTTTCCCTTGCTTTCGATGTATGTAGCAACATCCTGGGCAAACTCTGCTATAGATACTTTGTAATTATGGGAGTAGTCTCTCAACAGAGATTTAATGCTTCCTTCTGCGGCCCCAGTAATATTTGTATAAGCCTTGGATACGTTATGGTCCTCCATTTCGGCCATTGCCCGTCCTATCGTCCAGTCTTTTCCAGATACTTTATAATACTCCGTTTTGAATGCTGCTAAGAGCCCTTGTCGATCCAAATCACGTTCAAACTTGGCAATATAGGCGTGCTTACCATAGTAGCCGCAGGCTTCATTGAAAACCTTTACGAAGACACTCACTACTGCATCATTATCCTTGGGTGATCCTGTATCAGCCAATTGGTCTATGTTGAAAAGGATACTTTGGGCAGGTATAGATCTAACTTTACCGATGTTTGCTTTCAGGATTTGATCATCTTCGCACTTTTGCGCCATAGCGTCAGCAATATGAAAATCATCATGATGCCAGCCTTCTAAAAGTAGAGAAATCATCTTTAGCAAGTGGGATTTTCCGGTTCCAAAAAAACCAGAGATCCAGGCTCCGGGCAACTTATCAAGACTAATGTAGGACTGCAGCAACTTATCAAGTTCAGATTTTATTTCACCTGTTAGTACATACTCGTCTATCTCTGTTTGTAAATTGCGATCATCATTAGCCATGATGACCCCGGCGATCTTGCGCTCTATATCCTTTTGAAATAAGTTCTTGATCTGCATTCTCTCTCCTTAAAACTACGGTTCGCAGTGGTAAATGTTAAAAGCCCGGTAATATCTATCGTCTAGGATGCCGAATAAGGTCAGGTTAGAACCCTTCACGTTGTCGGTTTCATACTTGCCCGGAAAGAATAGAACCAGTGGCTTCTCAGTAAACTTGCTCTCCAGAGTGGAAAGTAACTTATGTGTTCGTAAATAGGGATAGACTTCTCCAACCCCAGTGATAAAGATGATGTCTGGCATCACTCTTTTTATCAAATTTATTATCAATGGGGCTATGAACTCCCTGAGATCAGTTAAACCTGAAATCGAATTGAAGAATGTGTTTCTGGGTGTCTTGGTTTCATCAGCAATAAATCCATCCAGCACTCCAAGAGCGCTAAAGTGCTCAATGCAAAGCCGATACAGGTTAATGTCCAATACTTTGATTTGCTTGAGTTCCAGAGCATTTATAAGCTGTCCGATATGCTGATACATCTGAGTGGTTTCCTCTACCCGAAAAGGGCAGATGTAATAGGGTATATCGTTCGAAGGTCCGGTCATATCCAGGAACTTTCTGCTGCACATGAGTTTGAGCAGATGCTCAAAACGCACGTGGGGATCGTGATTCTCGTTGATGATAGCCATATCAGTAACCCATTACCACAGAAGGAAAGATAGCAGGAGTAAGAACCCCTTCCTTGATGATCAGTTCTCGCACTCTGGGACTCACGATCAACAGCCGCAGTTTCATCTCCGAATCAGTGATCCCAGAGCTAACCAGCATTCTGAATAGATTGGTCTGAAGCTTTTTTCTGCTTCCCTCAGCGATGCCTGCCAATTTTTCGTGGAGTTCTGCCTTGGTGTTGTAATAGAGATTGAAGTCAGAGATAGTGACC